>JAJEAZ010000277.1 GCA_022824105.1 Alphaproteobacteria bacterium | reverse complement strand
GCGCCGAAGCCCGGGAGGTGGGACCCAACCGGTTCCGCGAAAGCTATGGCCGCTATTTCGAGGATTTCGCCGTCGGCCATATCTACGAGCACCGGCCGGGGCGCACGATCACCGAAAGCGACAATACCTGGTTCACCCTGCTGACCATGAACCAGCACCCGATCCATTTCGACAAGGAATATGCCCGCCTGAGCGAGTTCGGCCGGCCGCTCGTCAACTCGACCTTCACGCTGGCGCTGGTGGCCGGCATGTCGGTTTCGGACACGAGCCAGAAGGCCATCGCCAATCTCGGCTGGACCGACATTGCGCTCACTGCGCCGGTGTTCGTCGGCGACACGATCTATGCGGAGTCCGAGGTGCTGGAGAAGCGCGAAAGCCGTTCGCGCCCGACCCAGGGCATCGTGCGAATCGCAACCCGCGGCCTGAAGGCCGACGGCAGCGTCTTCATGAGCTTCGAGCGCAACATGCTGGTCCCGAAACGCGGCCATGCCGTCGATGACAAGGCGGGATACTGACGCCATGAACGCCCCCTCCCCCGACACCGCCGAGCTCGAAGCCGCCGAACTCGAAGCCGCGCTGCTCGACGCGGTGGACAAGTTCCTCGACCGCGATGTGCGCCCGCATGTGCTGGCGCTGGAACACAGCGACACCTGGCCCGCCGACATCGTGGAGCGGATGAAGGAGCTCGGCCTCTTCGGTGCCATCATCCCGGAGGAGTATGGCGGGCTCGGCCTCGGCGCCTCGACCTATGCGCGCATCGTGGAACGGGTCTCGGCCGTGTGGATGTCGCTTTCCGGCATCTTCAACTCCCATCTCATCATGTCCGCCGCCGTGCTGCGCTTCGGCACGGAGGAGCAGAAGCGGACCTGGCTGCCGCGCTTCGCCTCCGGGGACGTTCGGGGCGGCCTCGCGCTGACCGAGCCCAATTGCGGCACCGACCTGCAGGCGATCCGCACCGCGGCGCGGCGGGACGGCGGCGACTATGTGGTGAACGGCACCAAGATCTGGATTTCGAACGGCATTCACGGTTCCTGCTTCGCGCTGCTCGTCAAGACCGACCCCGGGGCGAGCCCGCGCCACCGGGGCATGAGCCTTTTCCTCGCCGAGAAGGGGCCAGGCTTCACCGTTAGCCGGAAGCTGGAAAAGCTCGGCTACAAGGGCATCGATTCCGCGGAGCTCATCTTCGAGGACTACCGGATACCGGCCGACCGCCTGATCGGTCTGGAGGAGGGCAAGGGGCTGCGCCATGCGCTCGGCGGGCTGGAGCTCGGCCGGATCAATGTCGCGGCGCGCGGCGTCGGCGTCGCGCGGGCCGCAATGGAGGACGCGCTCCGCTACGCCCAGCAGCGCGAGACCTTCGGCCAACCGATCGCGCAGCACCAGGCGATCCAGATCAAGCTCGCGGACATGGCGACGCGGGTGGAGGCGGCCCGTCTGCTGGTCGAGCAGGCCGCCCGCGCCTACGACGCCGGCGAGCGCTGCGACATGGAGGCCGGCATGGCCAAGCTGTTCGCCTCGGAAGCCGCGGTCGAGAACAGCATGGAGGCGATGCGCGTCCACGGCGCCTACGGCTACTCCAAGGAGATGCATGTCGAGCGCTACTACCGCGACGCCCCCCTGCTCGCCATCGGCGAAGGCACCAACGAGTTGCAGCGCATCATCATCGCGCGCCAGCTCGTCGAGCGGAACCCGGCCTGAGCGGGCGGGGCCGGCCCATGACGGAGCTTGTGCGGCTCGACTGGGACGACCGGGGCGAGGCGGGGCGCATCGCCCGCGTCACCTTCGACAATCCCGAAAAGCGCAACGCGCTGGGCCTTGAGGGCAAGCGGCGCTTTGTCGAGGTTGTGACGGCGCTGCGCCACGAGGACAGCTTGCGCGCGCTGGTTGTCACCGGCGCTGGCGACAAATCCTTCGTCGGCGGCACCGACATCGCCGAGATGGCTGCCTTCACACAGGCGGAAGCGGAAGCTTCAGCCACGTTGACGCACCGGGTCTGCGACGCCGTGCGCAGCTTTCCCATGCCTGTGATCGCGCGCATCAACGGCTATTGCTTCGGCTCCGGCATGGAGCTCGCCGCCTGCGCCGATATGCGCGCGGGGGCCGATCACGCCCTCTTCGGGATGCCCGAGACGCGGCTCGGCATCCCGTCCGGCATGGAAGCATCCGTGCTCCCCCGCCTGATCGGCTGGGGCAAGGCCTGCGAACTGGTGCTTACCGGCGACCGGATCGACGCGGCGGAGGCGCTTCGCATCGGCTTCCTCGAGCGCGTCGCGCCGCTGGCCGAGCTGGACGGCGCGGTCGAGGGCTGGATCGACTCATTACTCGCCTGCGGTCCGAGGGCGCTCGCCATCCAGAAGCGCCTCATCATCGACTGGGATCGCATGTCGCCGACCGATGGCGCCCGCGCCGGCATCCAGGCATATGTGGACGCCTACCGCACCGACGAGCCGGCCCGCATGATGAACGCCTTCCTGAAACGCCGCTACGGCGCCCCCGCGCCGGATTGAAGGCGCTCTCTACGGACAGGGCGAGGTCTTCAGACCAAAGGAAGCACCTCGTTCGCGATCCGCTCGAACTGCCCGGACTGGTCTTGCGAGCAAATGCGCAGCGCAATACGCCTGACCGAGGAGCCCTGGAACTGGCGCAGGCGCGCAGCGCAGGCTTCCGGCGGTCCCCAGGCGGTCCAGGCGCGTGTGCGCTCCGGCGGAAAAGCGATGCCGTAATAGTCGCGCAGGAATGCAGACGATTCGGCAAACGCCGCGTCGGAATCCTCGCCGACGCAGATGTTGAAGCAAAGCGCATTGTCGAGAGTCGACGGGTCGCGTCCGGCTGCCTCCGCCGACGCCGTTATTCGGTCCCAGGCGCGGTTGAATGTTCCCGGCTCTATCGAATGGGTCATCCAGCCGTCGCATTCCTGTCCGAGCCGCGCCAGCGTCTTCCTGGGCAGAGGGGCTTCCGCATTACCGCTTGCGAGCCGCGTCAGGTTCGTCGCAGCCCAGACAGGATAAGGGCGGCGCAACGGCTTCGGCTCGATCGTGACGCTCTCAAGCCGGTGGAAGCGCCCCTCGAAATCGACGGAATCCTCGGACCAGAGCCTTCGCAACACCCGGATGCGCTCCCACATCCGGTCGCGCCGTTCGCCGGGCGCAACGCCCGTCGCCCTGCCCTCCCGGTCCCAGGCCTCGGCGCTGCCGCCGCCGACGCAGGCCACCATCAGCGACCGGCCCCTGGCGATCCGGTCGAGCGATGCCCAGCTGTAAGCGAGGTCGAGCAGGCCGCGTTGCGTGAAGCTGCCCATGCAGGCCGGGCCCAGCTGCACGCGCTCGGTCCGCGCCGCCACGCAGGCAAGCAGCAGGATCGCATCGAGCCGCGGATTGGCAAGGAATGCATCGCCCGACCAGACTGAATCGAACTGTCCGGATTCCTCCGCCCTTACGCCGAGTTCTATGGTCCCGGCAGCATCGCCATAGCCCAGCACCTCGCCCCGGTTCGACAACATCAGTCCGAATTGCATGCGTTCCGGTTCCTTGCCACCGCCGCCGGTCTTCTAAATGCGGCCTTCTTCCACCGCATGGCAGGCGGTTTCCGCGGCTCCTTGCTGTTTCAACGCCGGCGTTTCGGCGCGGCAGCGGGCGTTGGCGAAGGGGCAGCGCGGGTGGAAGTGACAGCCGGGGGGCGGGTCGAGCGGGTTCGGCACTTCGCCGCCCGTCGGCTCCCGCTCGCGGCCGGACATGGCGAGGTCGGGAATCGCCTCCAGCAGCATCCGCGTATAGGGGTGGCGCGGCATGGAGAAGAGCGTCCCGGAGTCCGCGGTCTCCACGATCCGCCCGAGATACATGACGCCGACACGGTCCGAGATATGGCGCACGGCAGCCAGGTTGTGGCTGATGAACAGGTAGGTGAGGCCGAGTTGCTCCTGAAGGTCCCGCATCAGGTTCAGGATCTGCGCCTGGACCGAGACATCGAGCGCCGAGGTCGGTTCGTCGCAAACCAGGAATTCGGGATTGCTGGAAAGCGCGCGCGCAATCGAGATGCGCTGGCGCTGGCCGCCGGAAAACTCGTGCGGATATTTCTCGCCGTCCGCCGGCGAAAGGCCGACCTGCGTCAGGAGCGCGCCGACCCGTTCTCCCAGTTCCGCGCGCCCGTCAACAAGGCCGAAGGCGCGCAGGGGTTCCGCCACGATATCGCGCACCCGCCAGCGCGGATTGAGGCTGGCGTAAGGGTCCTGGAAGATCATCTGCATCCGCCGCCGGTAGCGGGCGCGCTCCGCCGGCGGCAGGGCCGCCATTTCCATGCCGTCGAACAGCACCCGGCCGGAGGTCGGGCGGTAGAGGCCGACAACCAGACGCGCAACGGTGGACTTGCCGCAACCGGACTCCCCGACCAGCGACAGGGTTTCCCCCTTTGCAACTGCAAAGGAGACGCCGTCCACGGCCTTCAGGAAGACGCGCGGGCTCCGCTCGATGGCGCGCGCGAGCCACGGCTTCGACACATCGAAATGCCGCGCGACCGCCTCAGCGGCGACGAAGTCAGCGGAGCTTGGGGTTGAGGGCATCGCGCAGCCAGTCGCCGAGCAGATTGACGGAAAGCACCAGCACGGCGAGCGTCACGCCGGGAAAGATCGTCACCCACCATTCGCCGGAAAACAGGAAATCGTTTCCGATGCGGATCAGGGTTCCGAGCGACGGTTCCGTGGGCGGCACGCCGATGCCGAGAAAGGACAATGTCGCCTCGGTAATGATCGCGACGGCGAGGTGAATCGTGGCGATCACCAATACCGGGCCCATGGCGTTGGGCAGGATATGGCGGAGCATGATGCTCACCGAAGTAATGCCGATCAGGCGCGCCGCCTGGACATATTCCTTGTTCTTCTCGACCAGCGTCGAGCCGCGCACCGTGCGCGCATACTGCACCCATCCGGATATGCCGATGGAGAGCACCAGCACATAGATCGCCAGCTCGTCCTGCCGTTCGCTCGGCAGGATGCCGCGCAGCACGCCGTTCACCAGAAGCGCGATGAGGATGGCCGGGAAACTCAGCTGGATGTCCGCCACGCGCATGATGAAGGCGTCGATACGTCCGCCCGCATAACCGGAGACGAGACCGAGCCCGACGCCGAGAACCAGCGAAAGAATGACCGAGGCGATGCCGACGCCGATGGAGATGCGCGCGCCGTAGAGAATCGCCGACAGCAGGTCGCGGCCCTGGTCGTCCGTGCCGATCAGGAACCGGGTTTCCCCGTCCTCGGCCCAGACCGGCGGGATATGAGCGTCGAGCAGGTCGAGGCTTGCAAGGTCGAACGGGTCGTAGGGCGCGATGAGGGGGGCAAGAAAGGCGGCCAGCACCATCGTGCCGGCGACCGCGGCGGCCACGACCGTGATCCGCGAGCGCGTGAAGGAATACCAGAGGTCGCTGTCCATCCAGGCCCTCACCAGGCCGCACCCCTGTCGAGCCTGAGGCGGGGGTCCACCACGTAATAGAGGAGGTCCACGGCGAGGTTGATCGCGACGAACAGGAACGCAATCAGCATCAGGTAAGCGGCCATGATCGGGATATCGACCGTCTGGATCGATTGCAGGAACAACAGGCCCATTCCCGGCCACTGGAAGACGGTCTCGGTGATGATCGCGAAGGCGATGATTCCGCCGAGTTGCAGCCCGGTGATGGTGATGACGGGGACCAGCGTGTTCTTCAGCGCGTGGCCGAAATGGATGGAGCGGTTCGAGAGCCCGCGCGCACGGGCGAATTTGATGTAGTCGGTGCGAAGGACCTCCAGCATTTCCGAACGCACCAGGCGCATGATGAGGGTCATCTGGAAAAGGCCGAGCGTGACCGCGGGCATGACGAGGGCCTGCAGGCCGCTGGCGGTCAGCAGTCCGGTGGTCCAGCCGCCGAGATCGACGGTCTCCCCGCGCCCGAAGCTCGGCATGACCCCGAGCGTCACCGAAAACACGAAGATCAGCAGGATGCCGATGAGGAAAGTCGGCAGCGAAATGCCGGCGAGCGAGACCGCCATGAACACTTTCGAGAGCCAGCTGTCGCGGTAGAGCCCGGTGAAGACCCCCATCGGCACGCCTACGGCCAGCGCCAGGAGCGCCGAGACCATCGCAAGCTCGAAAGTCGCCGGGAAGCGCGCGCCGATCATGTCCGTGACCGGCTTCTTGTGCTGGTAGGAAATGCCGAAATCGAGCTGGGCCGCATTGGCGATATAGCGCGCGAACTGCTCATGGAAGGGGTCGTTCAGGCCGAGGCGCTCCCGCAGGGCCTCGCGCTGCTCGAGCGTCGTCTCGATGCCGACCATCTGGTGCACCGGGTCGCCGACGAACCGGAACATGGAAAAGGCGATCAGCGCCACGAACACAATCACGACGATGGACTGCATCAGGCGCCGGAGGGTGAAGGCGATCATGCGTCAAGCCTGCTACGCGGCCCCCCGGGGACGGTCAAGCGTGTTATAGACTGCCGCCTGCCCGGAGCGAGGAGGGGGACTTCATGCGTATCGTCGTCAACGGCCAGCAGGCCTTCGGCAAGGCGGTTCTCGACGCGCTG
>JAJEAZ010000624.1 GCA_022824105.1 Alphaproteobacteria bacterium | reverse complement strand
CGCCACCGCGACGGCGGCGGCCTCGTGGCGCTCAAGCTGTTCGACATGAAGAAGCCGGTGATCGCGGCGGTGAACGGCCCGGCGGTCGGCTTCGGTGTCACGCAGATCCTGCCGATGGACATCCGCCTCGCCTCCACGGAGGCGCGGTTCGGCTTCGTCTTCTCGCGGCGCGGCGTGGTGATGGAGGCGGCGTCCTCCTGGTTCCTGCCGCGCCTGGTGGGCATGCAGCAGGCGATGGAGTGGGTCGCGACGGGCCGCGTCTTCTCGGCGGAGGAGGCGCTCGAAGGCGGGCTGGTGCGTTCGCTCCATGCGCCCGACGAGCTGCTGCCGGCGGCACGCGCGCTCGGGCGCGAAATTGCGGACAGTGCCTCGCCCATGTCGGTCGCGCTCTGCCGGCAGATGATGTGGAAGATGCTGGGCGAGGACCACCCGATGGCCGCGCACCGGATCGACTCGCTCGGCATGGCCCATACCGGCGCTTCGGCGGATGCGCGCGAGGGCGTCGCCTCCTTCCTGGAGAAGCGCCCGCCCGCCTTCGCGTCGACGCCCGGCGAGGCGATGCCGGCCTTCTATCCCTGGTGGGACGAGCCCCGCTTCGGCTGAGGCGACGGGTCCCGCCCCGAATCCCGCGCCGGAGACCGTCATGGCCCGCGACCTGCCGAACATCCTGCTGATCCAGGCCGATCAGTTGAAACCCCAGCTGCTGCCGGCATATGGCAGCCCGGCGCTGACGCCGCATCTCGACCGGCTCTCGGGGGAAGGCGTGGTGTTCGAGAACGCCTATTGCAACTTCCCGCTCTGCGCGCCCTCGCGCTTCTCCATGCTGGCCGGGATGCTGCCGTCCCGCGTGCGGGCCTTCGACAATGCGGCGGAGTTCGCCGCCGCCACGCCCACCATGGCGCATTACCTGCGGCTCGCCGGCTACCGCACCGCGCTCGCCGGCAAGCAGCATTTCGTCGGGCCGGACATGCTGCACGGCTTCCACGAACGGCTGGTGCCGGAACTCTATCCGACGGATTTCCACTGGACGCCGGACTGGGGCGAAACCCGCATGGAGTCGAACAACGATTCGAGCGGCGTCATCCGCTCCGGCATCTCGGAACGCAGCATGCAGATGGACCATGACGAGGCGGTCCTGTCGCGTTCGGTGGCATGGCTGCACGAGGCCGCGGACCGACGGGACCGGCAGCCGTTCTTTCTGGCGGTGTCGTTCACACACCCGCATGAGCCCTATTTCGCACGGCGCGAGCACTGGGAGCGTTACCGCCACGAGGACATCCCGATGCCCGCGACGCCGCTCCTGCCGGAGGCGGAGCGCGACCTCCACAGCCGGCGCATGCTCGCCCATCACGGCCTGCTCGAAGGCGATATCACCGACGCGCATGTGCGGACCGCCCGCCACGCCTATCTCGCCAATTGCTCCTGGCTCGACGACATGGCAGGGACGCTGCTGAAGGCGCTGGAGGCGGCGGGCTTCGCGAACGACACCGCCGTCCTGTTCACCTCCGACCATGGCGACATGCTCGGCGAGCGGGGCCTCTGGTTCAAGAAGCACTTCTTCGACCATGCGGCGCGGGTGCCGCTCATCCTGCATGCGCCCGGCCGGTTCGCCGCCGCGCGCCGGTCGGAACCCGTCTCGCTGGTGGACCTGCTGCCGACGCTCTGCGATCTCGCGGATATCGACCTTGCGGACCGCGCGCCGCGCCCGCCCGACGGCGCGAGCCTGCTGCCGCTCTGCGAGGGCGCGCCGGCCGCCGGCGACAGGCCGGTATTCGCGGAGATGACCTCCGAGGGCGTGCCGTCGCCGATGTTCATGGTCCGCAGCGGGGGCTTCAAGCTGATGACCGGCGGCGGCGCGCCGGACCTGCTCTTCGACCTCGAGGCCGACCCCGAGGAGTTGCGCGACCTCGCCGCCGATCCGGCCAATGCCGATGCCCTCGCCGCGCTCCGCAGCCTTGCGGCGCGGACCTGGGACGCAGCGGCGCTGGAAGCGGAGGTCCGCAAGAGCCAGCGCGAGCGGCGCCTGGTCCAGGCCGCGCACGGACGCGGCCCGGCGCCGGTATGGGACGCGCTCGAAACCGACCCCGTGCGGGCGTCCTGCCTGCGCGCGCCCGATGATTACAACGACTGGGCCTGGCGCGGCATCGAGCCGTCGGCGCCCTGAACGGGCTACGCTTCCGCGAATTCGAGCGGCACGCCGCAGGCGGCGGCGGGGGCGATGCGGAGGCGGCCGGGGGCCTCGGAGGCGGGCGCGATGCCGGCCTTGCGGAGCGCTTCCCGCACGGCCCCGACCGAGGCGACCTCGACCCTGAGGCCCAGATAGAAGGGCCGCGCGGGCAGCGGGTCCGGCAGCGGTCCGTAGGGGCCGGCGCTCCGGGCCGCGCCCTCCGGCGTCGCCAGATAGACATGGCCGCGGCCGATATCGAGCGCGCCGCCGGCCGCCGGGCGGCCGAGCAGGCGCGCCCAGGGGCCTGCTACCGCGTCCACATCGTCCACGACCGCGGCGGCCGCCGCGAGGTTCCGCGCGCCGTTCGCGTGATCCATCGAGCCGGGCGGGCGCATCAGCTCCGGCGTCTTGTGGCCGCAGAGGAAGGTGCCGAGCTTCCCTGTCTCCGCTTCCGGGATCTGGAGGTTGCGGAAGCGGACGATGGCCTCGGGCCGGTCGGTCAGCGGCCGGGCGAGGTCGTCCGGCCCGGTCGGGGAGAAGCCCTGCGCCTCGATGTCGGCGCGGGCGGCGTCGGCGTCCGGCGTGCCGAGCGCGATCTTCACCAGCCCCTCGCCCCGCGCCGCCAGGAAGGCGTCGAGCCCGAGCGTGTCGGGCTTGTCCGGCTCGTTGATGCCGAGCAGCTCCAGATAGCTGTCCGCGAACATGATGCAGTGGTTCGCCGTCGCCTTGCCGACATGGTTGCCGAGCGGGGCGGCAGTGAAGCCGAGACGCTCGAACTGCGTGCGCGCCGCGTCGAGGTCGCGGACGCCGATAATGGCATGGTCGATCCCCCGGATCGCATCGGTCATAGGGCCGGGCCTCCTGTTTTCATCCCCGAAGATTCGTTCGGGAATCGAGTCGGCGCAAGCAGGAATGTCCCAACACGCGCCGGGGCGGGAGGCCGGCCCTGCAAATCGGGGTATAGTGCGCGTCGTGGACCGTCGGACCTTTCTGTGCGCCGCCGGCAGCGCCGCCGCGTTGAGCTTGAGCGGCAGGCCGGGTGTGGCGCGAACGCTTCCCGGGGTCGGAGCCCTGCATCGCCTGATGGAGGAAACGCCCCGGGAACGCGCCGCGGCGGAGCTTGCGGCCCTGGTCAGGGGCGGCCTCGACCACGCGAGGACCCTGGCCGCCCTGGCCGTGGCGACGTCGCGCCGCGTCCGGCCCTTCCCCCATGTCGGCTTCAAATACCACACGGTGATGGCGCTGCAGTCCGTCCACCTGACGGCGCTCAACCTGTCGGACCGGGAGCGCTGGCTGCCGGTGTTCTGGGCGCTCGACTATTTCAAGCGCGCTCAGGAACGGGAGCGGCGCGCGAGCGGCTGGACGATGGGTCCGCGGCCGGCGCCCGCGGCCGGAACGGCGGAAAAGGCCCGAAGACGCCTGATCGATGCGCTGGACCGCTGGGACCTCGAGGCCGTCGATCCGGCCATTCTCGATTTCGCCCGGCTTGCGCCCCCGGGCCAGCTTTCCGAGGTGCTGTTCCGGTACGGCATCCGGGACCTTCGCGCGATCGGCCACAAGGCCATCACCGTGCAGAACGTGCACCGCCTCCTGCCGGTCGTCGGGCCGGAACATGCGCCGCCCGTGCTCCGCTCGCTCGCCGCGGCGCTCCAGAACCACGGCCATGACGCGAATCCCGCCATGCGCGACCTGCCCGCCGACCGGACCTGGCGGGCGTTCCAGGGGATGCTCGGAGACGTCCCGAAGGGCTGGAAACAAGGCCGGCGGGACGACGGCGCGCGCAACGAATTCGTCCGCACGCTGCGCGAGGTCCCGGAGCTGGACGCGGGCCGGGCGGCCCTCGACCTCCTGAAACGCGGCGTGTCCGCCGCCTCGATATGGGAAGGCATCTTCGCCACGGCGGCGGAGCTGGTGTTGCGGCAGCCGAGGGTGGTGCCGGTGCACGCCCAGACATCCGCCAACGCCTTTCATTACGTGTTCC
>JAJEAZ010000556.1 GCA_022824105.1 Alphaproteobacteria bacterium | reverse complement strand
CGGGTCGTGGAGCAGCAGCATGCGCTGGCCGTCGTTCACGAACTCGCCTTCCTCGACGAAGATGCGGTCGATCAGCCCGTCATTGGGCGCGCGCAGCAGCCGGTCGTCCACATCGACCCGCTGCTGGTCGAGCTCGGCCAGCAGCCGGGCCGTGCGGTGGTCCAGCATGGCGAGCTCCGAATCGGTCACTTCGAGGCGCCGCCGCTCGGCCTCCGCCTCGGCCATCTGGGCGCGTGCGGCCTGGGTCTCGGCATCGACCTTTTGCAGGTCGGCCTTGATCCGGTCCACCTTTGCGCTGGCCTGGTCGAGGGCCTGCCTGGAGACCACCCGGCGCTCGTAAAGCGCCTTGGCGCGGCGGAGTTCGGAGCGCGCGAGGTCGAGGTCCGAGAGCAGCACCGAGCGTCCCGCCCGGCTTGCGCGGACATCGCTCTCGCGGCTGAGCATCCTGGTCGAGGTCTGCGCGTCCATGACGCCGCGCTCGACGAGCAGCCGCCGGCGCTCGGCCTCCAGCCCGGCAAGCTCGGCTTCGAGACCCTGCACCCTGAGCTTCGGAATGCGGTCATCGAGATGGGCCAGCACCTGCCCGGCCTCCACGCGGTCGCCCTCCTCGACCGCGAGTTCGAGAATCACGCCGTCCACCTTGCTCGCCAGCGTCACCATGTTCGCCTTGATGCGCGCATCATATTCGTGGACATGGGTGAAGCGGTCCCACACCTCGCGCGCGCCATAGGCCAGCGCGGCCAGGGCGACGATTGCGATCGCGAAATAGCGCAGCCGCCGCATGGCGCCGCCGCGCCGCGCCGGCGGCGGGGCCGGGGCGGAGGTCTCAGGCGCTTCAGCCATTGTTCCTGTCCCCGTTCAGCCCTTCCAAGCGGTTCCGTATCGCATTGAAGACATGGAGGCAGACATCGAGATGCTGCGGGTCGATATCCTGCGTCAGCTCCTGGCGAAGCTCCCTGCCGACCCGGTCGATCTCCTTCAGCAACGGCACGGCCGCCGGCGTCAGCCGCACGGTCTTTGCACGCCGGTCTTCGGGGGAGTCGCGCCGCTCGATCAGCCCGTCGCGGGCGAGCGCGTCGAGTTGCGGCACAAGCGTCGAATCCCTGATGCCGACCCGCAGCGCAAGGCGGCCCTGCGTCAGCCCGTCGGGATAGGCGCTGAGGTGGATCAGCGCCGCCCAGCGCGCCTGCGAGAGGCCGAGCGGCCTGAGCCGCGCGTCGAGCGCCTGGCGCCAGAGCCGCGACAGCTCCGCCAGCTTCAGGCCGAAGCGATGGTCGCTCTCCAGCCCCGGCTCGTCGCCTGTCTTCGTGTCCTCATAATTCATCGCCTATATATTAGGACACAAAAGATTCGTATAGAAGGGTTTTCGGCCGGGCTTGCGGGCCGGCGCGGCGGGGGCGATAGTGCGGGCATGGACCGGGACTATGTGCTGAGCGTGCTGGAGGCGCATCGGCCGGAGTTGAAGCGGCGTTTCGGCGTCGTGTCGCTGGACCTGTTCGGCTCATTCGCCCGCAACTGCGCGCGGGAGGACAGCGACATCGACCTGCTGGTGCGCTTCGGGGAGCCGACGTCCCTCTCCTGCGAAATGGAAATGCAAGATTATCTGGAGCGCCTGTTCGGCCGCCCCGTCGATCTAGCCCGCACCGAGCGGCTGCGCCCGGAATACCGCCCCTATGTGGAGAAGGATATCGCCATGGACGAGTCCGACCGGCCGGTGCGCGACTGGCGCATTCCCGTGCAGGACATGATCCGCTTCGGCGAGAGGTTGCAGGCGCGGACAGGCGGGATGGATTACGGGCAATTCGTCGAAGACACGGTCGTCTATGAATGGGCGCAATTCAACATCCTGCGCATCGGCGAGGCGGCCAACCGGATTCCGCAGGACATCCGCGACGCCCATCCGGAGATCGACTGGCAGGGCATCCGGGGCGCGCGGAACCTCATCGCGCACGAATACGACCGGGTGGACGAGGATGCGGTATGGACCATCGTCCGAACGCATATCCCGGCCCTGCTGCCGCAATTGCGCGCCCTGCTCGAAGCGGAAAGTCATGCCCCTTCCTGACCGAGGCGCCGGTGCGGCGGCTCCCGGCCGACGCCTTACGACCCCGATTTCACCCGCCAGGCAAAACTCGCCGAGAACCTCATGCATGAGGACTGCGAGGTGCTGCGGGCGATATCTCCGGGACCGGGCCCGCCGTCTGGACTGAGGTCGCGGCCGGCAGGTCCGTGACGACCGGTCAGTCCGTCGGCCGGTCCTCCCAGGAGACGACCGTCTGGCGGGCTTCGCCGAGGCCCTCTATGCCGAGATGGACCTCGTCTCCGACATCGAGGAAGCGCGGCGGCTTCATGGCGCTGCCGACGCCGGGGGGCGTGCCGGTCATAACGACGTCGCCGGGCATCAGGGTCATGAAGCGGCTGGCATAGGCGACGGCCTCGACCACCGAGAAGATCATCTTGCCGGTATTGCCGGTCTGCATCCGCTCGCCGTTCACATTCAGGAACATGGCGAGGTTCTGCACATCGGCGATCTCGTCCTTCGTCACCAGCCAGGGGCCGATGGGAGCGAAGCTGTCATGGCTCTTGCCCTTGGTCCACTGTCCCGACCGCCGGGTCTGGAACTCGCGCTCCGAGACATCGTTGCCGAGCGCAAAACCGGCGACATGGTCCATGACCTCGCTCTCGGCGATATATTGCGCCTTCGAGCCGATGACGACGACGAGCTCCACCTCCCAGTCGAGCATGGTCGAGTCGACCGGCTTGACGATAGGGTCGTTCGGGCCCGTCAACGCCGTGACCGGCTTCTGGAAGTAGATCGCGTCCTTGGGGATCGTCGCGCCGACCTCGTTGGCGTGGTCGATATAGTTGAGGCCGACGCAGAGCACCTTGGCCGTGCCGGCGACCGGCAGGCCGAGGCGCGGCGACCCAGAGACTTCCGGCAGTGAGGCCGTGTCGAGGCCCGCAAGGCGCTCGAGGCCCGCGGGCGATATTTCCGCGGGGCCGAGGTCGCCCACGGTCCCCGACAGATCGCGAATGGCGCCCGCCGCGTCCAGCAGGCCCGGCTTCTCCTGGCCCCTCGGGCCGTAACGCAACAGTTTCATCTTCTACTCCGCCGCTTCGGCTGTTGTTTCCGCCATCTCGCCGACCGCCCCGGCCGCGACGAGCTCTTCCACCTGCACCGGCGTCCAGCCTTCGCGCAGCAGGATTTCGCGCGAGTGCTCGCCGATATGCGGGGCGGTGTCGAGCGCCTCGTCGGAGCCGATCTTCGCCAGGCCCGGAATGTTGGAGAGCGGCAGCGCGCCCGGCATACCGGGATGCTCCATCCAGGAAACGCTCTCCACGGCCTTCACATGCTCGTCGGCGAGGTAATGGTCGTAGGTCGAGACCGGCGCGTTCATCACGCCGGCTTCCGTCAGCGCCTCGGCCCATTCGGCGGTCGTGCGCTTCGCGAACTCCGCCCGGACGATCGGCATCAGCTCCGCCTCGCGCTCGATG
>JAJEAZ010000141.1 GCA_022824105.1 Alphaproteobacteria bacterium | reverse complement strand
GTGACGGTGATCGTCGTGAACTCGCGCGGCGTGCCGTCGGCGGCCTTGACGCCGGCCTTCACCGCCTGCGCCTGGCGGGACAGCGTGATGTTGCAGGGCGCGGCCTCGTTCCAGCAGGTGGCGACGCCGACGAGCGGGGCGTGGATCTCCTCCTCCGTCATGCCCATGGCGTAGTAGAAGGAGCGGTGCGGCGCCTTGGACGGCCCTTCGGTGACATGCCGGCTCGGAAGCCGGTTTTTGTCGAAGCGTGACCCTTCGTCGAGTGGCATGGGACAAGCGTCTCCCGGTGTTGCGGTGCTGTATGGCGTCAATCGTGTTGTCGGCGCGCGAATATCGTTGACTTTCGCACTTGCCTCAATGGATATCGTATCGAAATCCCCGTCAATGAGCCGAGCGATGGGAGAACGGAGCAAACGGCGTCCCTGTCCGGTGCCGGCGGCGCTGCGCCAGGCGGCGGAACTTGCGGTGCGCGACATCCCCGGCGTGGAGGCGGCGGTGCTGTTCGGTTCGCGCGCACGCGGTGACTGGCGGGTGGACAGCGATTGGGACCTTGCGCTCGTCACCGACGGCGAACTCGGGCGGGAGGCGGAACAGGCCGCCTGCCTGCGTCTGCATGTGGCGGGGTTCCATGTCGAAGCACAGGCGCTGCCGGCCGAATGGCTGCGGCGCGAGGCGGGCGCACTGGGCCGGATTGCGTATCCGATCGCGCGCGAGGGGCGCGTCATCGCCGGAGCCTGGGCGAGGCCGGCGGCGGAAGGGGAGCCCGCCATGGAACCCGAAATCTACCGGACCTTTATCGACAACGCGCTCCGTTTCCTGCGCGACGCTGCGGATGAGATGACCCGACTGCCCTCCGGCCGTCCGGGGCTCGACCGCGCTGCCGGCCGCAAGGTCGTTGCTGCCGGCTCCGATGCCGCCGAGCACCTTGTCAAGGCGATGCGGGGACGGATCGCCGGCGAAGGGGGATGGGGCCACAACCTTGCCGCCTTGGCCGGTCCCTTGCTCGACGCCGGCCGGCCCGACCTCCATGCGGCTGTGCTGGCTCTGAACGGGGATAGCGGGGAGGGCCACCAGGCGGCATACGGCGGGGCCGCCCGCCGCCCGCCGCAGCCGGAGGACGCGCGACGCGCGGCCAAACGCCTTGCGGGAACCGCGCGGCTGCTGGCTGCGGAGTTGGGCGAGGCGGCGGCGGAAGGCCCCTTCAAGCCGGAAGCGGCTGCTGCGGCAGGAGAGGCGTGGGGGCTGTTTACGGAAGCCGCCGCCTCGCTTCGGGCGGCGGAGGCGAGTGGCAATGCGCCCTCGGGAGATGCGCTGGTGGACGCCGTGGCGGCGGGGCGGCCCGTTCTGCTGGCGGCATTGGAGCGGGCCGCTGAGGCGCTCAGGCTAATCGACGGTGGCGAAAGGATGGAGAGCTGATGACGGGTCCTCACGATTCGAACGGGCGCCACGACCATGAGCCGGATGCTCTCGAACTTCGGGTGCAGGCGCTGGAGTCGCTGCTGGTGGAGCGGGGCTATGTCGATCCCGGGGCGATGGACCGGCTGATCGAGACCTATGAGCATGAGGTCGGCCCGCATAACGGGGCGCAGGTGGTGGCGCGCGCCTGGACCGACCCGGACTACAGGGAACGTCTGCTGACGGACGGCTCCGCCGCCATCGCCGAGCTCGGCTTCACCGGCCGGCAGGGCGAGCACATGACCGTCGTGGAGAACACGACTGAGGTCCACAATCTCGTCGTCTGCACGCTCTGCTCCTGCTATCCGTGGCCGGTGCTCGGGCTGCCGCCGGTCTGGTACAAGGCGCCGCCCTACCGAGCCCGCGCGGTGATCGAGCCGCGCGCCGTGCTCGCGGAGTTCGGCTTGGAGGTGGGCGAGGATGTCGAGGTGCGCGTCTGGGATTCGACCGCCGAAATCCGCTACCTGGTGCTGCCCGAGCGGCCCGCCGGCACGGACGGCTGGGGTGCGGACGCGCTCGCCCGGCTGGTCACGCGCGACGCCATGATCGGCACGGCCAGGGCCGCCGCCCCGTGAACGGCGCGCACGACCTTGGCGGGATGCACGGCTTCGGCCCGGTCGGGCCGGAGGCGGACGAGCCGGTCTTCCATGCACAGTGGGAGCGGCGCGCCTTCGCGCTCACGCTCGCCATGGGCTTCACCGGGCAATGGAACCTCGACAAGTCGCGCCATGCGCGCGAGACCATGCCGCCCGGCGACTATCTGGCGACCTCCTATTACGAGCACTGGCTGTTCGGGCTGGACGCGCTGCTTGCGGAACGCGGCCTGCTGGAAGGCGAACCCGCGAAGCTGCGGCGGCTGGATGCAGGCAATGTCGAGAAGGCGTTGAAGACCGGCGGCCCGACGGAGCGCGAGACCGAAGCCGCCCCGGCCTTCGCGCCCGGCGACAGGGTGCGCGCGCTGAATATCCACCCCGTCGGCCACACCCGTCTGCCGCGCTATTGCCGGGGACGCATCGGCGCGGTCGACCGGCTTTGGGGCGCGCATGTCTATCCCGACTCGCACGCCGCCACCGGGGACCAGGACCCGCGCCACCTTTACAGCGTGCGCTTCTCCGCCCGCGAACTCTGGGGGCCGTCCGCATCCGCGTCGGACACGGTCATGATCGACCTCTGGGAACCCTATCTGGAGCCGGCGTGACGCCGGACGCGCCGTTCGAGGAGCCCTGGCAGGCGCGGGCCTTCGCCATGACGGTGCGCCTCCACGAGGCGGGGCATTTCACCTGGCCCGTCTGGTCCGAACATCTCGGCCGCGCGCTCCGCGACGAACCCGAACGCCCCTATTGGGAAAGCTGGCTCGCGGCGCTGGAAGAACTGGCGGCGGCAGGCGGCCTCGCGGGCGCGGCCGATCTCGACGACCGCGAGCAGGCCTGGCGCCGCGCCCACGCGGAGACGCCGCACGGCCAGCCCGTCCTGCTCCCGGATCAGTAGGAGCGGGGCAGGCCGAGGACGTGCTCGGCGAGATAGGCCAGCACGAGATTGGTCGAAATCGGGGCGGTGCGGTAGAGGCGCGCCTCGCGGAACTTGCGCTCGATGTCGTACTCCTCCGCGAAGGCGAAGCCGCCATAGGTCTGCATGCACACGTCGCCCGCCTTCCAGGAGGCCTCGGCGCAGAGATGCTTGGCCATGTTGGCCTCCGGCCCGCAGGGCTCGCCCGCCTCGAACAGCGCGGCCGCCTTGCGCATCATCAGCTCCGCCGCAGCGGTCTGCGCGTAGGCCTCGGCGATGGGGAACTGGATGCCCTGGTTCTGCCCGATCGGGCGGCCGAACACGCTGCGGTCGTTGGCGTATGCCACGGCGCGGTCGATGAAGAACCTGGCGTCGCCCAGCGCGTCGGAAGCGACCAGTATCCGTTCCGCGTTCATGCCGTCGAGGATGTAGCGGAAACCCCGGCCCTCCTCGCCGATCAGCGCATCGGCCGGAATGCGCATATTGTCGAAGAAGAGCTCGTTGGTCTGGTGGTTGATCATCGTGCGGATCGGGCGGATCTCCAGCCCGTTGCCGAGCGCCTCGCGCATGTCCACAAGGAAGACCGACAGCCCGTCGGTCCGCTTCGCCACCCGGTCCTTTGGGGTCGTACGGGCAAGCAGCAGCATGAGGTCCGAATATTGCGCGCGGCTCGTCCAGATCTTCTGGCCGTTGACCACATAGCCGTTGCCCTCGCGCACTGCGGTCGTGCGCAGGCTCAGCGTGTCCGTGCCGCTGCTCGGCTCCGTCACCCCGAAAGCCTGGAGTCGCAGCTCGCCGGTTGCGATCTTCGGCAGGTAGCGCTGCTTCTGCTCGTCGCTGCCGTGGCGGAGCAGGGTGCCCATGATGTACATCTGGGCGTGGCAGGCGCCGGCATTGCAGCCCGAGGCGTTGACCTCCTCCAGCACCGCGCTGCCGGCCGAGATCGGCAGGCCCGAACCGCCATATTCTTCGGGGATCAGCACCGCCAGATAGCCGGCGTCGGTCAGCGCCTTGACGAAGGCCTCCGGATATTCCCGGTTGCGGTCGAGCTCGCGCCAGTAGTCGCCCGGATAGTTGGCGCAGAGCCGCCGCACCGCCTCGCGGATTTCGGGCCAGGTCTCTCCGACCTCCATCGTGATGGGGCTCGCATCGTTCATCGCATCCATGGGGTCCGCCGCCGCCTCCGTTCCGCCGTCGCGCCGGAGTAAACCGGAACCGGCAGCGCGAATCCAGCGCGCTACCGGCGGCCCCGCGCGTCCACGGGCCAGATCGCTTCGAGCATCTCGCCGCGCATGGCGTGATAGACGTCGTAGAGATTGACCGTCGGGTCGCAATGCGGCGGATGCAGCTCGACGATGTCCCCGACCTTGAGCCGTGCTGGATTGCCCCCGGCATAGTGGACGCGGCCGTGCTCGTCGCCGGCGAAGCTGAAGGTGGCGCCCTCCGGCGCTCCGCGCGCGAAGAGCGGCATCGGCCCGTCCGTCGCAAGCGCCTTGAGGCCGGCGTCGATAATGGCGAACTCGTCGCCCGCTGCGCTCACCACCGTCGCCATGACGAACATGGCGGGCTCGAACGGGCCGGAACCGTCTTCCGTCAGTGCGACCCTGCCGTAATCCACGTCCATCACCGCAAAGCTGCCGGCCTGGAGCTCGCCCAGCACGCCGTGGCGGTAGTCGAGGTCATGCGTTCCGGTGCCGCCGCCGGTGACAAGCGGCGGGGCAAGGCCCGCATCCGCCAGCACCGACGAGACATGGGCGAGCCGTTCGGACACGGCCGCCACCGCCTCGGCGCGCTCGCCATAGTCGTACACATGCTGGAGGTGGCCGGCATAGCCCTGGATGCCGGCGAAGACGAGGCCCGGCGCCTCGTCAATCTGCCGGGCGAGCGCCACCGCCGTCTGCGCCGAAAGCACGCCGGTGCGCCGCGTGCCGACATCGATATCGACCAGAAGCGAGAGCGGCTTTCCGGTCGACGCCTCCGCCAGCGCGGCGACCGCGCCGGGGTCGTCGGCGACCGCCATCAGCCCCTCGGCGGCTTCGTTCAGCGCAACCAGCCGGGCGGTGCGGCCGGGGCCGACCACGGGCGAGGTGACGAGCACGCCCGGAATGCCCGCCCCCGCCAGCACCTCCGCCTCGCCGAGCGTCGCGCAGCACTGGCCGACCGCGCCCGCCGCGATCTGCCGGCGCGCGACCTCGATGCTCTTGTGGGTCTTGGCATGGGGGCGCAGCGCCTGCCCGGTCCGCCGGCAATGGGCGGCCATGCGTTCGATATTGCGGTCGAGCGCATCGAGATCGAGCAGCAGGGCGGGCGTGTTGAGCCTGGCGCGCCCTCCGGCCTCACCGATCAGATGCGTATTGGAGCCGGGTTCCATGAGCTCTCCCTCCCTTCCGCAGCGACGGCAGGATAATTATCTGACGCTGCGAGTAAAGACACGCAGGGGGCTTGTACCAGCGTCGGCAGTTACTGACCCATCAAGCCAGCTGCGTGTCAACTCTATCCAGCGAAAGTGCTCCCTTTTTACCCTAGGGCATGAAATGACCAATGCTAGCCCTGCACTCTAACTGCATCGATTGATTTTCATGTCAAGCGCTCAACAATCAAAGTACTCCTGAGACAGATCTGCCAATTTATCTAAGGACTTAAACAGATCTTCTTTCATTCGCCTAACTTTCTCTTCCCCATCCTTCTGTTCCACCGAAAACGCTCGAAACCTAGACAACTGATCAACCAATTTTTCCACTTCGCCAACCCTTATAACATCAATCTTACTGGGGACGATTCCGCTGTATCTCAATTGCTTTCTAAATCGAACAAGCTCATCCCATAGCAACTGGGTGCCACTACCCTCGCCAAATTCATCCAACAACTCCACTGCCTTTGCAACACTATTGCGTCGCTGTCTCTCAGATACTTCTTTCAACACCCGCACACCAGTAGTTCCGACGCGTACCATCGCATGCGTATCCTGCCAATCCTCCACGCCTCTCAAGTCATCATTTGTCCTTAACTGTTTCTTCACCAAATATTCAGCCTTTTCAAGTGCTCCCTTATACGCAGGCAGAAGGTCCGGCCACCTACCCTGTTTGAAATCTATCAGATTTCCACTCTGGTCTGAAAACACGTGATTTACAATATCCCAAGCCGGCGCCGCCAATGCTGCGGTCCGTATGAACACAAATCTTCGGAGATTCGATCTCTGTCGTTCAAGAGCCCAATCAACCAATCCTTCGGACCGATTAAGCCGATAAAACAATGACTGGCTACGACGAACCGCGTTAATTGTCACCATGATCGCATCTAGAATATTCTTTAATTTGCAAGTCATCATCTCGGTGTCTAGCCCGCCTAAATCAACTAAGGCGCGTTCATTGAAAACTTCGTGAGTATTCACAATTCCCTCTACAGTGAGATAAGTTTCTGTGGTTGCTTTAATAAGAACCCGCATGGAAAATTCTAAGAGATCTAGCGATTTAATCAAAGCTATTAAATCTCTTTGAATTTGACAGTTAAACTCACCCATAGTAATGATGTAGCGACGATTAGCGAGATTTGTTAATCCACGAATTGTGCACTCGTCGTCCGCTTTCCGATTGCACAAGTTGAAGTCGTGCATACACGCTCTTGTAGGAGCCGCAATCAACAGCTTTTCCCGGCCTTTATCTCTACGACTCTGATATTCTGAAATAGTTTCTCGTAACGCCTTAACTCGAGAAATGGTCAAGTTTAGAAGAGCAAAAGAGGTGTCAGCAAACACAAATGCTCTATCGTATGGGGTTATATTATATTGATTATGATTTTCTGTTGCGCATAAAGAGTCAGAGGGATGAAGACACGCTATCATAACTGCAAAGGCGAGTGTGGAAAGGAAGTGGGTCTTGGTACGTCTCATTGAACGGCACTACTTGTTCCGAATGCTATTGTAATATTCAGAAGTTGTAGGAACAATGTCATCACCAAAATACGATTGATTTGATCGCCAAGTTTCCGGTAAGGAAGAATAGTATGACTTACCCGGAATCATTGATGTAGAGAAGGAATTCATGCGAATATTGTGAGAGATCGAGTCCATGTCAATAAAGCGATTGGATGGCAGACTGAAGAAAGTTGACTGTGTCCACGATATAGTTTGATACAAAAAGGTGCCAAGGGCACTGCCTGTAGCTTCTCCACCTTTATCTAATAACAGGTAGATTCTGTCTCCCACGATTGGACCAAACGCGGGATTTTGTGTTAGTTTGGTGGCCATTATGCCAGTAGCTACAGCACTAGCTCGTATTAGTACTTCTCTGGTTGTCTCCAAGGTTGAGGCGGAACGTGCTAGTGGGTAAGATGTTGTGGATAAAGGCTCTAGCCTACTACCACTGCCACCGGCACCGCTGTCCACAGTGTCGAGCTTGTGTACTGGTTCAGCGGTAAAGCCTGTTTGCGGCGCGAGTAGTAGAGCAATTGCGACTATAGCGTCAGTTACCACTTTTAAATTATTCATCTTCATGGATTGTGGACCGCGACGCTTCAAATCAATTGATTGTAATTTTAGCTTATTGGAGTTGGCGTGTCAAGAGGATAGGTTGTCAGGTGGACTGTAGGCTCGTCCCCAAGAGTAAAGCCGGTACGCGGCGTTCAGGCCCCTTCCGCCCGTTGCCGCGTCGTGGCAGCATTGGCCGGAGCCAGAAGAGGAGGCGGCACGCCCATGTCCCCGCGCGCTCCGGCGCCGCAGCGCGGCTTCGAGGATTTCCGGGTCGGAGAGACCTTCCACGCGCCCTCGCGCACCCATTCCGAGTCGCTGTTCTACGCCTTCCAGCTTGCCAGCGGCGACAATGCGCCGGTGCATTACGACATCGAGCATTGCCGCTCGCGCGGCTGGCCGGGCCTGATGGCGCACGGCTTCCAGACCCTGATCCAGACCGCGCCCGGCGCAACCGGCCTGGCGGCCGAGATGGAGGACGCGCTGGTCGGCTTCCTGGAGCAGTCCAGCCGCTTCCTGAAGCCCGTCTTCTCCGGCGACACGCTCTATCCGGAGCTTGAGATCGTGGCGCTGGAGCCGCAGCGGACGACGGGCGTGATGACGCTCGCGAGCCGGGTGTGGAACCAGCGCGAAGAGCTCGTCCTGGAAGGCGAGATGCGCTTCCTGCTGCGCCTGAAAGAGCCGCGGGCGGCGGACGCCGCAGATTGAACGAGGGAGACCGGTTCCGTGACACTGGAGATATGGCCGCTGAGCGGCGCGCTCGGCGCGGAGGTAGCGGGCCTCGACCTGACGAAACCGCTGGGCGAGGGCGACGCGGCGGCGGTGCGCGAGGCCTTCCTCGACCGGCACCTGCTCTGCTTCCGCTCCGAGCCGCTTTCGCCGGAGGATTTTCTGAGGGTCGCGCGCCTGTTCGGCGAGCCGCAATTGCAGCTCCTCCGCCATCGCCGCCACGGCGGGACGCCGGAAGTCTCGATGCTGGAAAGCACCTACAGGCGGCCCGAGGACAAGCCGGACGACCTGGCCCTGGTGCGCCTCTCCGGCTGGCACACGGACGACAGCTATTTCGCCCGGCCCGCCAAGGCGACCATGCTCCAGTCGCTCGCCCTGCCGTCTTCCGGCGGCGAGACCCGCTTCTGCAACACCCGCCGGGCCTGGGAGGGGCTCGACGAGGAGATGAAGGCGCGGATCGACGGCGCGCAGGCGGTCCACGGCTACGACACGCCGCGCGCGCCGGGACGGGCCGAGACGCGCACGGCCGAGGAGGCGGCGGAGACGCCCGACGTTCTCCATCCGCTGGTGCGCACCCATGAGGACACCGGCCGGAAGGCCATCTATTTCAACCCCAACCGCACCGACCGCGTGGTCGGGCTCGAGCGGGCGGAGAGCGACGCGCTGCTCGACGGCCTCTACGCGCACATGACCGCCGACCGCTTCCGCTACGACCATAGCTGGCGGCTCGGCGACATCCTGCTCTGGGACAATCGCTGCCTGGTGCATTCGGTGAACACGGACTTCCCCGTGGGCGAGGAGCGCCGGCACCAGCGCATCCTGCTCAAAGGGGCGAAGCCGGTATGAGCGTGCGGATCGAGCCGTTGTCGCCGGCCATCGGGGCCGAGGTGACCGGCGTGGACCCGCGCCGGCCGCTCGACGCCGGGACGGTCGCGGACCTGGAGGCGGCGTTCGGGGAACATGGCGTGCTGCTGTTCCGCGACGCGCCGATGACGCCGCCCGAACTGACGGCGTTTTCCCGCAATTTCGGAGCCTTGCAGCCGCATGTGCAGCGCGCCTACCGCCACCCGGAGGCGCCGGAAGTGGTGGTGATGACCAACCAGCACGCCGACGGCAGCTTCGACGAGACGGGCGCGCGGCGCGGCGCCATCGAGGATGTCCGCTATGGCTGGCACTCGGACCTCTCCTACGACCCGAAACCCGCCAAGGCGACCCTGCTGCACGCGACGAACATTCCTTCCTCCGGCGGCAATACTTGCTTCGCCAACGCCGCCGCCGCCTATGAGGCGCTGCCGGAAGAGACGCGCGAGCGGGTGAAGGGCCTCGACGCGCTGTTCGTCTACGGCACGGACCAGCGCAACAAGAGCCTCGTCGTGGCGGCGCGCACGCTCGACAGCGAGCAGCGCGCCGTGCATCCGGTCGTCAACGCCCATGCGGCGACCGGCAGGGCGGCGATCTACGCCAACCCGCTCCTGACCGTCGGCGTCGTCGGCATGGAGCAGGAGGAGAGCGACCGGCTGCTGGACGAGCTTTACGACATGCTGGACCGGCCGGAATTCCACTGGGAGCACGAATGGTCCGTCGGCGACACGCTGATGTGGGACAACCGCGGCGGCACCATGCATTGCGGGCGGCTCGACTATCCGCTGGGCGAGCTACGCCGCTTCCTGCGCACCACGGTCACCGGCGGCCCCATCCTGCCGGCCTGAGGCGTTTCCCGGGCGCGCGCGGCCTGACCGGGGAAGCCCGTCTTCCCGTCACGGTTCGAACGGGTTCAGCACCTCCACGTCGAGGCCGGCGACATCGGCCGTGTTGCGGGTCACCAGCGTGAGCCCGTTGGTTCTGGCCGTCGCGGCCAGAAGCGCGTCGATTGCCGGCACGGGCCGGACCGCGGCCATGCGTCCCCAATCCTCGGCGACAGCGGCATCGACGGGAAGTATGCGCTCGCCGAAGTCCGAGACGAGGTCGTTCAGCCATGTCTCGAGCGCCCGGGCCTTTTGCGGGTCCCGCTGACGCGCCAGTTCCACGCCCTTGCGAATCTCGCCCAGCACCAGCACGCTCACCCGGAGGTCGTCCTCCGCTACGCCCGCCCACCACGCGGCGACAGCCGGATCGCAGCGGCTCCCCTTGCGAATCTCGGAGATGATGTTCGTGTCGATCAGGAAGCTCACAGGGAAAGATCGCGGTCGAGGTCGCGAGGACGCGCGAGATCGATCCCTTCGAGAGGCGCCTGCTCCAGCATCGCCTTGAGCCCGCCGGTGCGCGGCGGGTGGAGGGTCTCGCGCAGCGCGGCGCGCGTCCCGGCCTCGCGCGCCGGATCGCCAAGCGCGCCAGCAAGGTCCCGCAACAGCCCGGCATCTTCCTTGCGGACCTGAACCTCGACGCGCACAAATCCCAGGCGCTGCCTGCGCCTGCGCCACCGGGTTACGGGAGACAGTTCGGACTCGGTCATGGCATCCTTCATTTCCGGAAAATATACCGGAAATGAAGAGGCGCGGCAAGTGCGGGCTATGCGGGCGGCGCCGCCTCGCCATATTCCGGAAAGGCCGAAGCCGCTTTACGATGGGCCGCCACAGGCAAGCGGCATGCTGCGCCGGCATGGGAGCCGGGAAAGGGAACCTGCGATGACCTTCCGCGCCGAACACTGGAGCCTCAGCAAGCCGGCGGTGCGCTCGCGCCACGGGCTCGTGGCCGCGCAGGAGGCCGACGCGGCGGAGCAGGGCGCGGCGGTGCTGAAGGCCGGCGGCAATGCCGTGGACGCGGCGGTCGTCACGGCGCTCTGCCTCGCCACGACCGAGCCCTGGATGAGCGGCATCGGCGGCGGCGGCGTCATGCTGGTCCATCTGGCGGAGGAGCGGCGCACGGTCGGTATCGACTATTCCATGACCGCGCCGGCCTCGCTCGATCCCGCCCGCTATGCGCTCAGCGGCGAGGAGGGGCCGGAGGACGCGCTCTTCGTCTGGCCGCGCGTGGAGGGCGACCGCAACATGATCGGGCCGGAAGCGGTCGCCGTGCCGGGCGCCGTCGCCGGCTTCGCCATGGCGCTGGAGCGCTACGGCACGCTCTCCTGGGCCGATGCGCTGGCGCCCGCCATCGAGACGGCCGAGCGCGGCCTTGCCGCGAGCTGGTATGCGACGCTCCAGATCGCCTTTGGCATGAGCGCCGGGCTCGGGCGCTATCCGGAGGCGCGCGAGACCTATCTTCCGAACGGCGCGCCGCTGGTGTCGCAGACGCCGCATGCGCCGCAGCGCCGCCAGCTCGGGCGGCTGCCGGAAACGCTGCGACGCCTCGCGGAAGCGGGGCCGCGCGACTTCTACGAGGGCGAGACCGCCCGGCGCATCGCGGCGGACATGGCTGCCTCCGGCGGCCCGCTCTCGCTCGACGACCTCGGCGCCTACGAAGCCTTCGAGGTCGAGCCGCTCGCCGTGCCGCACCATGACGGGGTGGTGCGGCTGATGCCGGGCCTGAACGCCGGGCCGACCTTCGCGCGGGCGCTGGGCACGCTCGACGCCCGGATCGACCGCGCCGCCGGCCTCGACGCCGGCGCCTATATCGCCTGGGCCGAGGCGCTTTCGGAAGCCTATGAATACCGCCTCGCGCATATGGGCCATGACGGCGATGCGAGCGGGCGCGGCTGCACCACCCATCTCGCGGTCGTCGATGCGGCCGGCAACATGGTGTCGCTCACCAACACGCTGCTGGAGCGGTTCGGCTCGCGCTTCATGCTGCCCGGAACCGGCATATTGATGAACAACGGCGTCTACTGGTTCGACCCGCGCCCCGGCCGGCCGAACTCGCTCAAGGGCGGGGTGAAGCCGCTCAACAACATGGCGCCGGTGGTGGTGACGGACGCGGACGGCGCGGGCCGCTTCGCGCTCGGCGCGTCGGGCGGGCGGCGGATCGCGCCGGCGGTCTTCCAGCTGACCTCCATGCTGCTGGATTTCGGCCTCGATCTGGACGATGCGGTCCATCGGCCGCGGATCGATGCGAGCGGCGAGGGCAGGGTGACGATGGACCGCGAACTGGCGCCTGAAATACGCGCTGCGCTCGCCGGACGCTTCCCGACGGAGGTGACGGAAAGCGCCGTCGGCCAGAAGCTGTTCGCCAACCCGCAGATCGTCATGCGCGGCAACGCGGCGGCGGCGCATGTGCAGTCGCCGACGGCGGCGGTGGCGATCGGCGGCTGATGCTGGAGGCGCGCGGCCTCGCCTGCGAGCGCGGCGGGCGCGAACTGTTCCGGGAACTGGACCTCGAGCTCGCGTCCGGCGAGGCCGCGCTCGTCACCGGGCCGAACGGTTCAGGCAAGTCGAGCCTGCTGCGCCTGCTGGCGGGGCTGCTGCCGGCCTCGGCGGGAACGGTGTCCTGGGCCGGCGGGGATGAGCCGGACTTTCACTATGTCGGCCACGGGGATGCGGTGAAGCCTGCGCTCAGCGTCTCCCGGAACCTCGCTTTCTGGGTGCGGCTGGCAGGCCATGGCTCCGTCGCGTCGGGTCTGGAGGCGGTCGGCCTTGCCGCGCTCGCCGACCTGCCGGCGCGGCTGCTGTCCGCCGGGCAGCGCCGGCGGCTCGGCCTTGCGCGCCTGTTCGCCGCGCCGGCCCCGCTATGGCTGCTGGACGAGCCGACCGCCGGCCTCGACGAGGCTGCGGCGGAGGCCTTCGAACGCGGCCTGGAGGCCCACCTTGCGGGCGGCGGCGCGGCCGTCATCGCCACCCATGTCCCGCTCGGGCCGGCAGCCGCCCGGCGCATTGAACTCGGTGCGCCCCTCCGGTGAGACCGTTCCTCGCCCTGCTCGGCCGCGACCTGGCGCTCGCCGGCAGGCAGGGCGGGGAAAGCGGACTGGCGCTGCTGTTCTTCGTGCTGGGTGCGGTGCTGTTCCCGCTCGGCCTCGGACCCGATCCGGGCACCCTCGCCGGCGTCGGCTCCGGCCTGCTCTGGGTGATCGCGCTGCTGGCGGCGCTGCTCTCGCTGGAGCGCCTGTTCCGCGACGACTGGGAGGACGGCACGCTGGACCTGCTGGCCGCCCGCCCGGAACCGCTGGTGTCGGTCGTGCTCGCCAAATGCGCCGCACACTGGCTCGCGACCGGCCTGCCGATGACCGTTGTCTCCGCCCTGCTGGCCTCGATGCTCGCCGTGCCGGGCGACCGGCTTGCGGTCCTCGCACTTTCCTTTCTCGTCGGCACGCCCGCACTCACGCTCATCGGCGCGGCCGGCGCGGCGCTCACGCTCGGCGCGCGGCTAGGCGGGGTCTTGACGGCCATTCTCGTGCTGCCGCTCTATATTCCGGTCCTCATCTTCGGGGCCGCGGCCGCCGAAGGCCGCGAGGGCGCGCTCGCCCTGCTTGCCGCACTGTCGCTTGCCGCGCTCGCGCTCGCGCCGGCGGCTGCCGCGGCGGCCCTTCGTCACGCCGTGGAGCAATAGGACCCTTGGCCCGCAGCCTGCACCGCCTCGCCAATCCCGGCCGCTTCCGCCGTTTCGCCGGCCGCGTCCTGCCCTGGGCGGCGGGCCTCTCGGCGGCGGCCTTCATCGCCGGGCTCTGGCTGGCGCTGGTCGACTCCCCCATCGACTACCAGCAGAAGGACTCCGTGCGCATCATGTATGTGCATGTCCCGGCGGCGTGGATGGCGCTCAGCACCTATGCGGTCATGGCGCTGGCGAGCGCGGGCGCGCTCATCTGGCGCCATCCGCTGGCCGAACTCGCGGCCAAGGCCTCGGCAGCACCGGGCGCCTGCTTCACGCTCGTCGCGCTCGTCACCGGCTCGCTCTGGGGCCTGCCGACCTGGGGCACCTGGTGGGTGTGGGATGCGCGCCTCACCTCCGTGCTGGTGCTGCTGTTCCTCTATATCGGCTACATGGCGCTCTGGCGGGCCTTCGACGACCCGCGCCGGGCGGGCCGGGCGGCGGCCGTGCTGGCGCTGGTCGGCGCAGTCAACCTCCCGATCGTCAAGTTCTCGGTGGACTGGTGGAGCACGCTGCACCAGCCGGCGAGCGTCAGCCGCTTCGGCGCGCCGGCCATCGACCCGGCGATGCTGCGCCCGCTGCTGGTCATGTATGCCGCCTTTTTCTTCTTCTGGATTGCGGTGCTGCTGGTCCGCATCCGCGCCGAACTGGACGAACGCCGGCTGGCGGTGCTCGCGGCTCAGCGGTCCGCCTGACCGAACCTCGCCAGCGCCCAGGTTGAGAGCAGCACCGAGGCCGCGAAGCAAAAGATACCGGGACCGGCCGATGCGCTGGTCAGCAGCCGCCCGTCCAGAATCATCACGGTGAGCGCCACGATGAAGACATCCAGCATCGAATATTTCGAGACTGCGCCCATTGCAGCGACCATGCGCCCCCCGGTCCTGCCGGAAATCCACGTCCAGCCGGCGAATGCGAGTTTCGCGATCGGGAAGGCAACCGAGAATGCGCCGATGACAAGGGCGAGGAACCAGTCGCCGTCGCCGGCCAGTGCGGCGACCGCGCCCAGGATCGAATAGTCGATCTCGAACCAGAGCCGCTCGACGGTGATCGCCGGCAGGAGCAGTCCCGGCGCCAGCAGCAGGGCGGAGAGCGCCAGCAGCGCGCCGGCCGCACCGTTGGGCTTGCGGCGGCGATGCTCTAGGCTTCCTCCCGGACCTTCACCCGCGAGACCGTTCATGGACCTCAAATCCTGTATCCGGACGATCCCCGACTACCCGAAACCCGGCATCCTGTTCTACGACATCTCGACCCTGATCGGGGACGGCAGGGCCTGGCGCTACGCCGTGGACCGGCTTTGCGAGGCGGTGGAGGATTTCGGCGCCGACCGGCTGGC
>JAJEAZ010000156.1 GCA_022824105.1 Alphaproteobacteria bacterium | reverse complement strand
CGGCGCGCCGAGATCGAGGCGGCGATGGAGGGCCGGGGGCTGGGCACGACGGGGGAGAACCCGCATCTCGCCCGGCGCGCGGCGCTGATGACGCGCGCGGCCAAGCGCGAGGTCGACCGGGACGCGCTGCGCGAGACCTGGGCGAGGCAAGCGGCCGCGCTCGGCTTCGACGCGAAGGGGCTGGTGGCCTCGGCGATTGAACGCTGCGGAGTGGAGAAGGCGCGCGATACGGAAGCCGCCAAGGACGGTGTTCCCACCCCGCCGCGCCAGCCCGATCTCTTCGAGCATGCAGCGCAGGCCGATCCCGCCCGCGAAGCGGTGGACTGGGCGCTGGCCCATCTCTCGGAGCGCGACGCGGTGTTCTCCACCACCGACCTGCTCGCGGCCTCCCTCGCATTCGACCCCGGCGCGGCGTCCATCGGCGATATCGAGCGGGCCGTCGCCGCACTCAAGCGCGATGGCCGGCTGCACGATGCGCCGGCGCTCCAGGGCGGCGGAGGATTGACCACCGACAAGGCGGTGGCCGAGGAACGGGAGACGGTGGCGCTGATGCGCGGCGGCGAACGGCGCGGCAAGGCGCCGATGCGGGGCTGGATGGTCGAGCGGCACCTGCGCAAGGGCCCGCTCACCGCCGGGCAGCGGCAGGCGGTCAAGCTCATCTTGTCGGAAAAGGACCGAACGGTAGGCGTCCAGGGCTATGCGGGCACGGGCAAGACGAAGATGCTCGCGCGCGCCCGCACCCTCGCGGAGAAGAGGGGCTGGCGCATGGTGGGGCTGGCGCCGTCGGCCTCGGCCGCGCGCACGCTGAACCAGGAATCCGGCATCGGGTCCGAAACCCTCCAGCGCTTCCTCGCCCGCAACGCCGGCGTTGCCGAAGGAAGGCTGACGAAGAAGGGCGCGCGGGAGATGCGCGCGGCGTTCGCGAAGACGGTGCTCATTGTCGACGAGGGCTCCCTCGCTTCCACCGTCCAAGCGCGGGACCTGCTCCGCATCGCGGCCGCGCTGCACGTCCCGAAGCTGGTGCTGGTGGGCGATGCGAAGCAGCTCGACGCGGTGGATGCCGGCAAACCCTTCGCCCAGCTCCAGGCCGCCGGCATGAAGACGGCGGTGATGGACGAGATCCTGCGCCAGCGCGATCCGGCGCTGAGGCAGGCCGTCGAGGCAAGCCTCGCGGGCGAAATCGGCAAGGCGTTCGGGAAGCTTGGGTCCAACGTCGCCGAGGTGAAGGCCGACAACATCGCCGGCGCGGTCGCCGCGCGCTGGCTGAAGCTCTCCCATGGCGAGCGCGAACGCACCGGGGTGATGGCCCCGAGCCACGCGCTGCGCGAGGGCATCAACGCCCATATCCGCGAGCGCCTCGTGCGTGAGGGCCGCATCGCCGGTCCCGCCATGGAGACCGCGCGCCTCGTCTCGAAGGGCTATACCGGTGCCGAGAAGTCGCTCGCGGCCAACTACGCGCCGGGCGATGTGGTCGCCTTCCACCGCCCCTACAAGCGCCTCGGCGTCGCCAAGGGCGACGAGCGCCGGGTTGCCGGCGTCGACCGGAAAGACATGTCCGTCCTTCTCGAAGCCCCCGGCGGCGGGACCGTCGCCTGGAAGCCGTCCGAAATCGGCGGGCGGCAGGGCGGCACGGAGGTCTACCGCCGCGAGAGCATCGAGCTTCGCTCGGGCGACCGCATCCGCTGGACGCGCAACGACAAGGGTCTCGGGCTGGTCAACAGCGGCAATGCCGAGGTGCTCGGCATCCGCAACGGGCGGGTGACGTTCCGCCTGGAGGACGGGCGCGGGCTCACGCTCACGCCGGGCGACCCGCAACTGCGCCATCTCGACCACGCCTGGTGCTCGACCGTGCATGCGTTCCAGGGCCGCACCGTTGACAACGTGATCGCGGCGATGGAGGCGAACCATCCGACGCTGACCACGGCCAAGGCGTTCTATGTCGAGATCAGCCGCGCCCGCGACCGGGCGGAGCTGGTCACCGACGACGCAAAGGCGCTGAAGGAGCGGCTCGAAGCCGTCACCGGCGAGCGCATCTCGGCGCTCGAAGGCATCGGCGAGGACGTGCGCAGGGAGCGCGAAGCGGGCCAGGAAGCCGGATCGGACGGCAAGGAACGCGAACGCGACCGGCACGAAGACTCCGCCGTCCGGCGGATCGAGGTCGAGCGCGGGCGCGACGAAAAGGCCGCACGGGAGAAGGCGGCGCCCGTCCGCGACCGGGCTGCGCCCCCGACACCCGACCGGAACGCCGGCCGCGAAGCGCCGCAGCGCAAGGCGCCGGTGGCCGAGCCGCCGGCCAAGACGAAGGTCCGCGAAATGGACCTCGGCTTATAGACGAAGCCGCCCGCGCATCTACCCCGCCGCGCACATTTGCTTTCGCCGCACCGCCGCCCATATTCGTCCGTGGAGGCTCGGCCTTGTATGCCCCCCTCCGCTCCGGTGTGCGGGACGATCAGGCAAGGCGTTGCCTCCTTTTTCATGCTCCCGCTCGCGGACCGTAGGGACCGGGGACGGAACCTCGCCCCTTGTTCCGCACCGTTTGACCGATACACGGGCCGATGTCAGTATCGGACAAGATCGGACATGGCGAGATTCCACGATGCCGAACGTTCACTTGACCGACCAGATGCATCGCTACGCCCAGGGGCAGGTCGATGCTGGCGCCTACGCCAACCTGAGCGAGGTCGTGCGCGCCGGTCTGCGGCTGCTTATGGAGCGCGACGGCGCACGGCAATTCTACGCGCTGAAGGGGGAGCTGGAAGCGGCGGTACAAGAAGCCGAGTCCGGCGGGTTCGAGGAGTTCGACCCCGTTGCCTACGAACCGGGCGTGGGATCGGGATAGCCGCCGCGCCATGACGATCCGGCTGTCGCGCCGGGCGCGCCGCGATCTCGACGAGATTCGGCGCTATACGGTCGAGACCTGGGGCCGCGAACAGTGGCTCACCTATTACGAAGGGCTGGTGCGGACGTTCGAACGGATCGCGGCCGACCCCGATGGCGGGCGCGACCGGAGCCTGTTCGCGCCCGGACTGCGCTCCCTGACCTATCGGCGGCACCTGGTTTTCTTCGCACGGATCGCCGCCGCGGACGATGCGCCGGTGGTTCTTCGCATCGTTCATCAGCGCCGCAACCTGCCCGCGCTTGTCTATTTCGAGGAGATCGGCGGCTGAGTTCGTCTCCGTCTCGTCACCCCGGCCCTTCGTCCATGGTCTCGCGCATCGTCCTGCGGGCCGCCGCGACGATCTCGTCGAGCTCTTTTGCGCGCTCGGCGTCGAGCATTTCCTCACGGTTGATCGTCGCCAGCACGTAGACGGCGCGGTAGGTCGCCTCGATCAGCGCGAGGTGTCCGGGGGTGAGCGCCGCCTCGGCGGGGTTGGCGAGACGCTCCTCGACCGCGGCGAGCATGACGGTTCGGACGAGTTGGCTGGCAGGAATCCCCTGGCGCAGGGCCGCGTCCTCGACCAGTTGCCACTCCGAATCGGAGAACCGGATCGAGCGCGCGCGGCGCGGATCGCCCGCGCGGGCGTCGGACTCCGTCGATGTTGGGCGAGACTTTCGAGCGTTTCGGGCCATTTCGTTGCTCCTGTTCGGCCTCGCCGGGAGTCCGGCGCAGGTCGGACCGCACCCGAAACTCGCTCCGTTCGGCCCGCTCCCAGTCCAATCCCCCCGCCTCGGCAAGGCCGTCGCGAGCGAGGCCGCTTCCGGTCCACAGGGCCGGTTCTCCAGAGAATTTCAGCGTATTACATCGTCATACGCAAGACAATCTGCCGGTACACGAGCGTGTATCGGTCATGGACAGGCGGGGCCTGGAGATGCCTTGAGGATGACAGGGACAGGGGGCTCGGCGTGTATCGGCGCGAAACTCGCTCGCTCCGCGATACTCCAGGCCCTTCAAGTCCTCTCGCGGCTTCTCAAGGGCACTGGAGGGCACGCCTGTCCCCGCATGGCAGGGCTTGCAGCGGGCTGCGTCCGGTGTGGAGAATCGCCGGCTCCGCCGTCGAGACAGAACCGAATCCGACAGGGATTTCGATGGGAAATCGACGCCGGGGAACCCGGCGGATCGGAGCCGCGGCGGCGCTTGAGCGGCGGGGCGTGCCGACACGAACTAGGACGGTCGTGCTCGCCGGAGTGCCGGCGACATCAGCGGCCAGGGCAGCATATGCGCGCGCCTGACTGCACCGGCCGCTGCGGACGCCGATGACGGCGAAGCCGGCAACGGCGAGGCGCGCGGTGATCGTCATGGCGATCGCCACCATGGTCACCGGCACCGACTGCGGCGGGGGCAGCGGTGCGAAGCACCCTGCCGGGCGGCGCGGCGGTCGCGACGGCGGACGTGCATCGTCTCGTGCAGGACCATCGGCTCGGTTGCCGACGCGGTCATGCGCAGCATGGTGCGAAGGCGACCGATGGGACGGGCGACCATGGCTCCCGTCGCGATGTTCGTCGCGACGATCGCGGCGGCGATGGCGAGCGGGACGCGCAGCGTCCGCGAGGATGACGCCGCCGCCGCAACGCCGCCGGTCGGAAATGAACGGGCCGCGCCGCCGTCCCGGTGCCGGGATGACGACGCGGCCCGCGATGCGCTGCGGTCTAGGCCGCCTTCAGAACCGGGATGCCGAGCTCGCGCGCGCGGTCCACGAGGTTCTCGGTGATGCCGGAGCCGGGGAACGCGATCACGCCCTTGGGCAGGAGGTTCAGCAGCTCCTCGTTGCGGCGGAACGGGGCGGCCCTGCCGTGGCGGTCCCAGTCCGGCTTGCAGACGACCTGGTGGACGCCGTTCCGCTCGGCCCACTGCGCGGCGATCCGCTCGACGCCGGGTCCGCCGCCGTGGACGATCACGATGTCGCTGTACTTGGCGCGCGCCTGGTCGAGCTTCGCGATCACCGCGGCGGGATCGGCGACGTCCTTGCCGCCGGCGATGGCGACCAGCGTTCCCTGCGGCAGGTGCGCCATGGTCTTGCGGTCTTTGCGGGCACGGACGAAGTCGCGGGCGTCGATGGCGGCTGAGGTCAGGTGACCGGTCTGCGAGACGTGGCTGCCGCGCCGGGGCCGCCACATGTCGCCGGTTTCGATGCGGTAGGCTTCGGCGGCCTCGTTGCGCAAGGTCTCGAAGGCGTCGCGGCGGGCGGTGAGGTTCTGCGCGCGGTCGGTGGTCAGCTCCAGCTCGAGCGACTTGATCTCGGTGCCGTCCTGCGCGCGCTGGAGGTCGCGGAGGTCGGGCATCAGCTTGTCCGCCGCCCGGTCGAGGCGGTTGGTCTGGGCGTCGAGCATGTTGACGAAGCCCCAGAGCAGGCTCTCGCGCTCGTCGGCCATCTGGTAGCCGTCCGGCGCGACGCCCTGGGCCAGGATGCGGAATGCCTCGCTCACGGCGTCGAGCGCGTCGGCCTCGTCCCAGACCTCGCGGGTGTCGAACTCGTCGCGCCCGGGGGTGGCGCCGAAGAGGGCGGCGTGTTCGCAGGCGGTCGCGGTGGCGGACTGTCCGCGTTTCTCGATGATGTCGATATCGAAGATCATGGTGATTTCCTTTCGGTTTCACGTTCGGGGCCGATCCCCGTTGTGATGTCCTGTTGGGTCACGCGCGCGCAGCAGAAGCACCTGGCCTTAGAAGCTCTTGGGCGGGGTTGGTGCGGAAAGTCGCCGAACTTGGTGCGGAAGATCGCTCCGCGATCTTCACGGTCGGCGACTTTCACGGCCCGCCCTAGAGCTTCTTGGGCCAGGCCGCAGGGAGCGCAGCGACCGGAGGACCCGCAGGGTTGCTGGCGCGAGCACGTGTGGCACAATTGGACAGCACAGCGGGGTGGCGTAATTCTCTCCACCTGCACGGACCCCAACGGCGGTTCCGCGTGGCACGGCGTCGGAAACGATCCCCGACCAGGCTGCCAGCTTGCAAGCGGAGCGCGCAGGGAGCGCCAGCGACCGGAGGCGACAGGGATCGCAGCGGTTTCGGAGCGAGCGCCAGCGAGTGGAGATATGAGCGGAGAGCCCGGCCCGAAGGGGTCGCCCAACCTTTCTGCCCGCTTGTGCGACCGACCCGGCATCACGCCACGTCCCGGACGGGCCTGAGGTGATCGAAATCGTCGGAGTTGGCGACGATGCGCCGCTGCGGCCCGACGATGTCGAAGATAAAGACGAGCGCATCGCCGGACCTGGCGACGGCGTCGTAGAACGCGGTCCAGGCGTCGTCCTTCTCCTTGTGCTCCGACAGCGCCTCGACCGGGAAGTCGACATCGTCGATGGCGTAGACGA
>JAJEAZ010000548.1 GCA_022824105.1 Alphaproteobacteria bacterium | reverse complement strand
CCAGGACGAGGGCTGCGGGTCTGCGCATTCCTGTTCCGGCTTGACGATGCAGCCGTCCCAGTTCTCGCTGCCGGCGAACGGCACGCCGAAGTCGAGCTTGACCATCTTGTGGCGCCCGATCAGCGCGGTCGGCGACCAGTAATAGCCGAACCAGTTCTCGCCGCGGTTGACGGCCTTGGACATCGAGCCGTCAAGCCCGGCCGCCGAGCCCGGATCCACCAGCTTCCAGCCCATGTCCGCCATCTTGAACGCGCGGAACAGGTTCGCGTTGGTGAGCTGGCAGCCCCAGCCCGCGGGGCAGCCCACGAACGCGCCCTTGGAGGGGTCCTCGGCATCCGGGAAGAGGTCGGGACGCTTCAGAACGTCCAGCACGGTCTTCAGCTCGGGATGCTTCTCCTGCACGTAGGGCGGGACCCACCATCCCTCGCCGAGGCCGCTGATGGGGCCGTCATTGGCGGATTGCAGGCGCCCTTCGTCCATGGCCATCTTCAGGGGCTCGCGCACGGCGTTGATCCAGAGCTCGGGCGCCACGTCCGGCTCGCCCTTCTCGTTGAGCGAGGTGAAGGTGGGCATGGTGTCGCCGGGGACCAGCTCGACCTCGCATCCATATCCCTCGGCGAGGATGACCTTGTCGACTTCGGCCATCAGCTGGGCCGACGCCCAGTTCATATTCGCGATCTGGACCTTGCCGCAGTCCGCCATGGCCGCATTCGCGCCGAACGCCAGCGCCAGGCCCAGCAAGGCCGCTTTCGGCAGGTGTCTCATGGTCGTTACCTCCTCTGTTTCGTGCGTGGCGATCAGGACAATGCGCAGCAGGCGACAGGGCCCCCTGACGTTTGGCAGCACTACGGAAACGGCCGACGGGCCGCCACCGTCCGCCACCGACGGGCAAAACGCTAACATGAGGGCGCAACCCCGACAAGGAGCGGCCCGGCCCCGCCTTTCCGGCGAACGGGAAAGTCCTGTAACCTCGCCCGCCGCGGCGCGATATGCGCAACCGCCGGCGGGAGCGGGACAGTGGACGATCTTGAGGGGTTTCTGAGGCGCATTCCGAAGGTGGAGCTGCACTGCCACCTGCTCGGCACGGTGCGCCAGGCGACGATGAAGGCGATGGCGGCCCGCAACGGGGCGCGCACGACCGGGGACGAGATCGAGGCCTTCTACATCCGCGGCGAGAAGCCGGTCGGCGTGCTCGCGATCTTCCGCGAGCAGGAGGCCCATATCCTGAAGACGCCGGCGGACTTCCGGCAGATCGCGTACGAATATCTGGAGGACGCCGCCGCCCACACGGTCCGCTACGCCGAGATCTACTGGAACCCGACCGGCAATCTCCGCCACACGGGCCTCTCCTACGCGGAGCTTCAGGCCGCGGTGCTGGCCGGCATGGCGGAAGCGGAGCGGGATTTCGGCATCGCCGGCAATCTCATCCCCAGCATCGACCGGGAGGCGCCGCCGGAGGACGCGGTCGAAATGGTCCGGCAGATGATCGCCAACCGGGATGCGCGCGTGCCCGGCATCGGCATCGACTACCGCGAGGTGGACAATCCGCCGGAGAAATTCGCCGAAGCCTACGGGCTGGCGCGGGAGGCCGGCTTCCGGCTGACGGCGCATGCGGGCGAGTTCGGCGAGCCCTGGACCAATGTCGCGGCCGCGCTCGACCTGCTCGGGGTGGAGCGGCTCGACCACGCCTACACGGTTCTCGACAATCCGGAGCTCACGGCGCGCTGCGCGGCCGACGGCGTCGTCATCACCGTCGTGCCGTCCAACAGCTACTATCTGCGCACGCTCGACCGGGCCGAATGGGCGCAGAAGCACCCGATCCGGCGCATGGGGCGCGCGGGGCTGCGCATCCATCCCAACACGGACGACCCCGCCTTCCACCTGACGGACCCGACCCGCTGCTGGCGGAGCATGGTCGTCGATTTCGGCTATTCGCCGGCCGACCTCCGGGGTTTCATGCTGAACGGCCTCGACGGCGCCTGGATCGAGGACGGGCTGCGCGCGCGCTGGAAGCGGGAATGGAGCGCCGAGTTCGACCGCCTTGCGGCGGAATACGGGGCGGGGCCGGCCGGTTGACATGGACGCGGCGGGGGCAGCGCAGGCGGCGGCCACGCTCAGCGGGGCGTTCGCGCGCTTCGGCGCCGCCTTCTCGCTCGGCGACGCGCCGGAGGACGACCGGCGCTATGCGAAGCTGCTGGCGCTCGACCTCTTCGGCTGCGCGCTTGCCGGGCTCGATACGGAGGAGGCCCGGCTTGCACGCCGCGCCGCCCGCGCGCTGTCGCCCGGCGGCGGCGCTGACGCCGCCATCGGAAAAAACCGCCGCGTTCTGCGCGGCGGCGGCAACGCCTCGCTCTGGGGCGCGGGCGAGGCGGCCGGGCCGGGCGTCGCGGCGATGGTCAACGGCACCGCCGCCCATGCGCTGGAGCTGGACGATTTCCACGGGGTGGACCATTCGGGCGCGGTGACGCTCCCGGCGCTGCTGGCTGCGGCCGACGCGGGCGGGGAGACGGACGGACGGCGCGTCCTGGAGGGCATGATCTTCGGCTACGAGGTGGGACGCCGGCTGCTGGACGGCGCGGGCGGCTACCGCCGGCACAATGCGGCCGGCTGGCACACGACCGGCACGCTCGGCAGCTATGCGGCGGCGGCGGCGGTCGCGAAGTTCCTCGGCCTCGACGAGCGGCGCATGCTCTGGGCGCTCGGCATCGCCGGCAGCTTCACCGGCGGCACCTGGGCGTTCAACCTCGACGGCGCGATGAGCAAGCGCTACCACGCGGGCGCCGCCGCGCAGACGGGCCTGCAGGCGGCCTTCCTCGCGCGGGAGGGCTTCACCGGGCCGGCCTCGGTTCTGGAGGCCGGGCGCGGCGGCTATTTCAACCTCTATGGCGAGGGCATGACGCCGGCGGCCCGCGCCGCGGCCGACGGCCTCGGCCGCGACTTCCGCATCGGCTGGGCCGGGGTCAAGGTCTATGCCTGCTGCCGGGGTATCCACAGCGCGCTCGACGTGGCGCTCGACTTCCGGCGCGAGCACGGCTTGCGGGCGGAGGAGATCGAGAGCGTCCATGTCCTCTGCACCCCGGTTCAGAAGGGCCAGCTTGGGCTCGCCTTTCCGAAGACGCGGATGGAGGCCCAGTTCAGCCTTCCCTACAGCACCGCCGTCGCTTTCCTGCACGGGGAGGCGGGCTACGAGTTCTTCACGGAAAGGTGGATCGGCAATCCGCAGATCGAAGCGCTTGCCGCAAGGATAGCGATGGAGGCCGACGAGGGCCGCTCGCTGGAAGAGGAGCCGGTGCTGACCGTGCGCATGCGGGACGGCCGGGCCTTCACCGGCCAGCAGCCCGTGCCCATAGGCGACCCGGCCAACCCGGTCCCGGAGGCGGATATCCGCGCCAAATACCGCGCGCTCGCCGGCCGCCATCTCGCGCCGGGGGCCGTCGGGCGTCTGGAGGACGCCGTCCTCGCCCTCGACCGCCCCGGACGCCTCGCCGAAGTCAGGACGATACTGGCGGAGCGGGCGCACTATCTTGAAACAGTGTAGTGCAATGCCAGCCCAAGACATGCGCATGAACGTTGACCTCGCGAGCATCATGCTTGACTATCGGCGTATCCTGCCACTCGCGCCCAGACGCCAAAGAAAATAGATTCTAGCGGCGTTTCCCAGAGACATATGATGACAATCGCCGAGCTAATTGAACACATCAGAACAAGCACACAGCACAAGTATTTGTATCATTTTACAGATGAGTCTAATTTTCCTTCTATAGATGCCCATGGTTTGCTGTCGAAGGAGCGGTTACGCAATAGTGGCTGGTGGCCGCCACTTGCAGTTGGAGGCAACGAGCTAAGTCATACACTCGACACGAGAAAGGGAATTGATCCCTATGTAAGCTTATGTATGACAAGAAACCACAGAATGAAATATCTTGCCGAAAAAGATGGAAGGTTACCTAACGCTCGTTACTTGGCCATTTCCCCGGACGTACTAAATATAGCGGGTGTAAAGGTTGCTTTTGGAATAGCAAACGCAACCGAAGTGGATATATTGCCAATTCATAAAGCAATTGAACGATTGGATTTAAAAGTTCTTTACAGTAGAACAAATTGGTCAGACCCTGAAATCTAAAATCGCCTCCAGGCAGTTGAGAAATATGAGGTATTAATCCCAAATGGTGTTCCTAGAAATTTAATTGTGACGGCATTCTGAAATGGCTTCTAGACCGATATTTATACCGTTATTTGATGGCGACTTATTGGTTGAAGAGTATATTTGTGAGATTACTTGGTCTCCTGGTTTTGCAGACGTGCAGAAACAAAAGAATATTAAGGCACTTCACGAGGAAGCCAGACGTCATGGCATTGATAGAGTTTTGGAGATTTCTACAAAATCAAGTAAAAAAATTGGACGGCAGTTAAGTGCCTTTAACATAAGAGTAAATGTTGATGGAAGGGAGTGTTATTTGGAAAGTGTATATCAGGGGTCAAAAGTTTTTGAGCATGGAGGCCCGCACGAGGAAATATTTGATTTCTCTCCAAGAGACGCAAAAAGATATATGCGCGATATTGATTGCGGTAGTCTGGAAGGATTTTGTTTCGATGGAGAAATTTATCCGCTGTCGCCAGCTAATGCATTTTACGATTGGCTTTATATTAAGTCAATTGCAGATTGGTCAGAGTGGGTTAAGGATAATATTTGCTACGATGGATTCACAGATATTGAGTTCAACCCGAGAAAGCAAGTTAATTGCCAAGCTCGCGCATTTGCGGAGTATATGAGCCTACTGAATCGGAATAAGCTTCAAGAAGTAGCCGAAGATTACAGAGTATTTTCGTCAATGCTGCGCACAATTTAGGGGAGTTATATAAAGTAGCAATTTGCCAAAGGTGGATGGTTGACCAAAACGGTTAGAGCCTGACCCAAAAAGAGTTGAGCGGTTTCAAGGGTTTGTGATTCAGTTCGGTTTTGCGACAGAACGGAGCCACACATGCCCTGGACAGAAACCGCTCGCCGAGAGTATCGGCGGGACTGCCCGCGATATTCAAGCGA
>JAJEAZ010000684.1 GCA_022824105.1 Alphaproteobacteria bacterium | reverse complement strand
GGCTTCGCCCGATGGCTGAACCGGACAGCCGTGGAACAAGTCCGGGCATGACGGAAGAGCCTGTCCTGAAGCCTGTCGAATACACCTGCAAGGTGACGGGCGTCGAAGCCGTCATGGGTTCCGGTCAACGACCGCTGGTATGCGTCCCAAATCGAGGCCGTTGGTATAGCTGCCCGAGACGCAGGCGCGGACGCCCCGTTCAGCCCGAACGGATCGGCTCTGAGGAAACTCAGCCTTCCGGAGGTTCGTCCGCGTTATCGACTGGCCGCCAATCATCCGCATCAAGCACCCGCACGCGGTTTGCAAAGACCCGGTATAGTTCGTTGAGGCGCGCTGCCAGCCATTGATGCTGACGAGGCCAATCCTGTTCGTCTCTCGGATCGACGTCACTAAGGTAAGTCGCGATACGACTGTCTTGGCCGGCACGGAGTTCCTCCCATTCCAACGGATAGCCAAGTTCTTGCTCGATCGCCTCTTTTTGCTCGTGCAAGAGATGAAAATGCGCCTTTGCACGGCTTCCCTTGATATAGAGTTCGGAGCGAAGCGTCCGCTTCGGTCGTGTCGTCACTGCGCTCAGATGGAAACCGCCCTTTCCTATATAGTACGGCATCCATGATTGAGGCTGCGGCTTGCGATTACCGTCAACCGGGCCGGCGATTTCGTCCAGAACCGAGTGAAAGGCGGTCCAGTACTCCAATTGCTTGATGCGCGTCTCTGACAGGTCTGTTTCGTCCATGGCGCGCGTTGCCTGTGCAACCGAGCGCGACCAGTCGTTCGGCTTCGACACGATGTTGAACTTCGGGGCCGGAGAAGACTCCCCGATCCGCCACAACTCGACTTCGAGGCCGAAGAAATGGAAGCCCGTGTCGGTGATCCGGTTCAGCCAGTCGAGCGTCGACCGGTGCTCCTCGGTGAAGCGGGAGGCAATCCAGATAATCGTGACCGCCTGCAGGCCGGAAGCGTAGGTCAGCAACTGTCCGAGATGATTGTGGTCCGTGCGCTCAAGCTGGTTTTCGATGAGCACCCAGGCATTCGAGCCGGTGTCCCTGCACAGAATATCCGCACGGAACGGGCCGACCGCCTTTTCCTCGGCTTCCAGTTCCAGTTCGAGCCCGAGCGTGTCGGCGAGGACGGACAGGTTCTCCTCGCGCGCGAGCCAGGGAGTGAAATCGCTGGCTTCGCTTGTCCAGACATCGCGCAGATCCACCTTTTCGAGGCGTCCGAGGGTTTCGCCGGGCACTGGAAATCCTTTCCGCATTCACGCCGGGCGGATAACGGTCTCCCGTCCGCTTCCGCCATCGCTTCCACAAGCCGCAATGGTAGCATGAGGGAAGATGAGAGGGCCGACGACATCCCTGCATGACTGGCTGGTCGGGGCCGCGTGGGAGTGCGGGACGCCGGGGGCGTTGACGGCGGCTTATGGGCAGGCGCTCAACCGGGCCGGCATCCCGGTTTGGCGGGTGCAGGTGGGGTTGCGCACGCTGCCCCCGCTGCTGGTGGCGGAGAACCACACCTGGCGGGCGGATGCGGACGGCGTCGAGGTCGCCTACGCCACCCGCGAGACGGTGAGTTCGGACGCCTTCCTGCGCAGCCCGCTCGCGCCGCTCTACGAGGGCGCGGGCGCCATCCGCTGCCGCCTCGCGGGCGAGCATGCCGCGCTCGACTACCCGGTCCTGCACGGTCTGGCGGCGGCGGGCGCGACGGACTACGCGGCGCTGCCGATGACCTTTTCCGACGGCCAGCTGAACGCGGTGACCTTTGCAACGCGGGACGCACGGGGTTTCACCACCGGGGCGCTCGGCCGGATCAGCGCATCGGTCGGGCTGCTCGGCCGGCTGTTCGAGGTCCATATCCTCCGGGCAACGGCGTCCACCCTGCTCGACACCTATCTCGGCCGGCGCTCGGGCCGGCGCGTGCTCGAAGGCTCGATCCGGCGCGGCGACGGGGAGGAGATCGAAGCGGCGGTCTGGTTCGCCGACCTGCGCGGCTCCACCGCCCTGGCCGAACGGCTGCCGCGCGGCGTTTACCTGGACGCGCTCAACGCCTTCTTCGACGCAACGGCAGGTTCGGTGGCGGACCAGGGCGGCGAGGTGCTCAAATTCATCGGCGATGCCGTGCTCGCGATCTTTCCGGTCGAGGGCGGCAAGCCGGAAGCCTGCATGAGAGCCCTGGCGGCGGCCCGCGGCGCGCTCGCGAGGCTCGACGGGATGAACGAATACCGAGACCCGGAATGGCCGGAGTTGCGCGCGGCGCTGGCGCTGCATCTGGGCGCGGTCAGCTTCGGCAATGTCGGAACGGCCGACCGGCTGGACTTCACCGCCATCGGCCCGGCGGTCAACGAAACCGCGCGCCTCGCGGAAGCCTGCAAGCAGGCGGGCCACTCATTGCTTGTCTCGCAGCCTTTCGCCGCCGCGCTGCCGGCGGCCTTCGCGCCGCTGGACCGGTTCCGGCTCCGAGGCGTCGCCGAAGCCATGCAGGTCTTCGTCCCGGTTTGACTTGAGCAACCTGTCCGGCGCAAAGCGACAAATGCACCAAGTACTGGCCGGGCGGCGGACCGTCAGGCATAATGTTGCCCATGACTGCCAACCGGGAATTCACCGGGCTTGCTCCGGAGGCGGGCGACGAAACCGCCGCGACTGACCGGCCGAGCCGCCCCGCTACCCGCAGCGCCCGCGACAAGACCGCTCCCGAATGGGCGGCAGCCTATCGGAGGATGATGGCGCGGATGGAAGAGGGCGCTTCGCTGGGCGGGCTGAGGATCGAGCGGGACGATCTCTACGACCGGTAGGGGCCCTGTCTCGTTCAGAGCACGATCCATTCCTACTGAAACGACGGCCTCTGTGGGGCGGCGTTCAGCATTGACCTAATTCGTCGCCCCGGACCCCGATCCGGGGCCCAGCCTCGACCGGTCCAGCCTGGTGCGCAGGCCGGGAGATGGCCCCCGGATCTCCGCTCCGCTCCGTCCGGGGTGACGGTTGAGGCTATAGGGGAGGCCGTTTCAACCGGAGCAGATCGTGCACTAAACAACTGACAGCGCCGCCTGGAAACGCTGCTGGAGGAATGAGGCCCGCGGTCTGATCCGCCGCCCTCAGCTCCCGGCGCCGATCAGTTCCGCGTAGGCGTCATTCACCTCGCCGATGATCTCGTCATGCATGACGCCCATGCAGGACCGGAAGCCGTAATGCCTGACATTGCCTACGGCGATGATGTCCTTGCAGTCGTCATAGGCGCTGCGCGCCATGGACCGCGCGCGCGGTGACTCGCGTTCCGGTTCGGCCCCGGCCCAGGCCTTCCGCCGCTCGCCGGCCGTGGTCGGCCGGTCGGCGGGCACGGCGTTCACCACATCCCGCACGATCCGCGTCGCGCCGACCTCGTCCGGATGCTCTTCGATCGCATAGAGCGCGGCCTGGCGCGCGGTCGTGGCGAGGAAGGCGAGGTCGTCTTCGTCCTGCGCGCGCGGGTCGCCTGCAACCGCCTGCGGAACGAGCATGACCGGCTCGTTCACCCGGACCGAAAGCCGGGTCACGCCATATTCCCGCATGATCGGCGCCGGCACGGTCAGCATGACGGCGGAGTGGTCGCGCTCCGCCGTCAGGATGGCGCTGCTCTCCAGCGGCAGCACGACCTGGCTGCCGTCGTCGCGATGGCCGACCAGGCGGATCGCGCCCTGCTGGTCCGCCATGGCCAGAATGTTGTAGCGGTGCCCGAAATCGGGATTCGGGCGGTCGGGCTGCAGGCAGAAGGTGGTGATCTCCGCCCGGCAGTCCGCGCCGGCGCAAGCAAGGTGCACCTCGCCGCTGCCGGCGGCCACCATCAGGGCCTGCGGCGCGGCGGCGGCTCCTCCGGCGGCAAGGGCGAAAGCGGCGGCGAGACCGGGCAACATGCGACGCATCGGCTTGTTCCTCCTCCGTGCTTCCCGTCGGGCCGCGACGGGATGAACCATGCTGCGCCTCCGGCGGCGGTCCGTCAACGCCGCCGCCGCTTCAGGCGTGGAGGGCGCTCCAGTCTACCGGCTTTGTCCGGTCCAGCCGGCGCTCCATGGCGGGCATCGGGTATTTCAGGCCCGTAGCGCAGTTGAAGAGGACCGAGCGGGCGCCGGAGGCGAGCCGCCCCTCGGTCCTGGCCCGCCGCCACGCGGCATAGGTGGCCGCGCCCTCGGGGCACAGCAGCAGCCCCTCCTCGCGCGCCATGTCCGCCTGCGCCTCCTCGATCTCGCTGTCCGGCACGGCCACGGCGTAGCCGCCGCTCTCGCGCACGGCGTCGAGAATGAGGAAATCGCCGAGCGCCGCCGGCACGCGGATGCCCATGGCGATCGTCTCCGCGCCTTCCCAGCGCTCGGCATGGCGCTCGCCCTGCTCGAAGGCGCGCACGATGGGCTGGCAGCCTTCCGCCTGCACGGCGATCATCTGCGGGCGCTCCGGGCCGATCAGGCCGAGAGCCTCCATCTCGGCGAACGCCTTCCACATGCCGATCAGGCCGGTGCCGCCGCCGGTGGGGTAGAAGATCGCGTCGGGCAGGGTCCAGCCGAATTGCTCGGCGAGCTCCATGCCCATCGTTTTCTTGCCCTCGATCCGGTAGGGCTCCTTCAGGGTCGAGCAGTCGAACCAGCCCATCGCCTCGCGGCCCTCGCCGACCAACTTGCCGCAATCGTCGATATAGCCGTTCACCCGCCAGACCTCCGCGCCCTGCAGCGCGATCTCGCGCACATTCACTTCCGGCGTGTCCGCGGGGCAGAACACGAAGGCCTCCATGCCCGCCCGCCGGCAATAGGCGGCGAGCGCCGCCCCGGCATTGCCGTTGGTCGGCATGGCGATGCGTTTTACCCCGAGCTCCTTCGCCATCGACACGGCCATCACCAGTCCGCGCGCCTTGAAGGAGCCGGTCGGCAGGCGGCCCTCGTCCTTCACATAGAGCCCCTTGTCGATGCGCGGTACCGGCAGGAGCGGCGTCATCTCCTCGCCGAGGCTCACGATGTTCTCCAGCCGGCGCACGGGCAGCAGCTCGCGGTAGCGCCACATGGTCGGCGCGCGCTTCGCCAGCGCCTCCCGCGTCAGGGACTCCGCGGCGCCCTCCAGGTCGTAGCGCACCAGAAGCGGCTTGCCGGCCGCGGACAGGTTGTGCAGCCGGTCCGCCTCCAGCCTTTCGCCGGTGTAGCCGCATTCCAGATGTGTCGCGAAGCTTCGCGTGTCCGGCGCGTGCGCCTGCATCGCCCCCTCCCTTGCGCTCATGGTCGAGCATTAGCAGATTCCGGCCGCGACGCCACCGGAAGGAATGCCGCCATGCGCCTCGGGATTGCCGAGTTCAGCCTCGAATCCGTGACCTTCCTGCCGGAGACCACGGGCATCGACGTCTTCGAGCAGGGCGCGTTGCGGGGGCCGGATGTCATCGCCGGGAACCGGGGCGCGAACACCGCTCTCGGCGGGTTCATCGATGTCTGCGAGGCGGAGGGCGCGGCCATGCAGGGCATCGTGGCGGTCGGCGCGGGCGCGGCGGCCTCGGCCAGCGAGGACGCATTGACGCGCTACACGGAGGAGATCGTCGCAGGCCTCGACGGCCTCGACGGGCTGCTGATCCACCTTCACGGCGCGCTCGCCACGCCCGCCAACCGCAAGGCGGACGCGCATGTCCTGGCCGCCATCCGCGCCGCCGCCGGGCCGGACTTCCCGGTCGCCTGCGCCATGGACCTGCACGGCAATCTCGGGCCCGAGGTCATCGAGGCCGCCGATGTCGTGACCGGCTACCACTCCAGCCCGCATGTCGATATGGCGGAGACGGGACGGCGGGCGGCGCGCATCCTGCTGGCGGCGATGCAAGGCCGCGTCCGACCGGTCATGGCGTTCGCGAAGCCCGGCATCGTGCTGCCCAGCATCTTCACGGCCACGGCGCTGCGCCCGCTCGCCGACATCAAGCGCCAGGCGGCGGCCTGGCAGGCGCGGGAGGAAGCGCTGCTCGACGTGTCGGTCTTCTGCGGCTTCGCCTATGCGGACACGCCGGACACCGGCATGAGTGTCGTCGCCGTCGCCGACGGGGATGAGGCGCTGGCCCGGCGCGCGGCGAACGACCTCGCGGAGCAATGCAGCCTCAACCGCTTCCGGCTGCTCAGGCGCGAACTGGTCCACAGCGTCGGGGAAGGGCTGGAGAAGGCCGCCGCGGTGGAGGACGGCCCGGTCTGCCTGCTGGAGCACGCCGACCGGATGAACGACAGCACATGGACGCTCCGCGAACTGCTGGCCCGCGACATGGGCCCTGCCTATGCGCCTTTCTTCTGCGACCCGGAGGCGGCGGCCGCCTGCGTCGCGGCCGGCGCCGGCGCGCGGCTCAGGCTCGCTTTCGGCGGCAAGTCGTCGGAAAAGGCGGGCGGCCCCATAGAGACCGGGGTGGAGGTGCTGGAGGCGGGCGAAAAGCGCTTCCGCATCACCGGGCCGCTCAAGACGGGGACGGAAATCTCGCTCGGGCCCTCCGCGCTCATCCGCGCCGGCCGGGTCCGGGTCTCGCTGGTTTCGGCCAACTACTCCGCCATCGACCTCGACTGCTTCAGCCAGTTCAACCTCTCGCCGGCGGACTTCCGCTATATCCTGCTGCGCTCGAAAACGCATTTCCGGGAGGTGTACGAGCCGCTCTGCTCGGCCATCGTGATCGTGGATACGCCCGACTGGGGCCCCGCCGACCTCAACCTCCTGCCCTACGAGCACCTCCCGCCGGAGACCTTCCCGCTCGACGAGGGGCAGTCCGCGTGAAGCAGGCGCGAGGCCGCCTGGACCGGGAGCGCCGGCGGAAAGTCGGGCCGCGGGCTTTCCTGCCGTTCAGCGTTCGGGAAGAATGCGCGCGCCGCCCCGCCGATTCGCTGCTTCGGGAGCTGTAAGCCCATGGGCATTCCCACGACACATGCCGGCAGCCTGCCCCGGCCGCTGGAACTGACCGGCCTTTACGGGCGCCGCGCCCAGGGCGGGGCCGTCGATGCGGAGGCGCTGGCGG
>JAJEAZ010000208.1 GCA_022824105.1 Alphaproteobacteria bacterium | reverse complement strand
CGGGCCGAACACCTTGCAGGCCCCGCATCGCGCGTCCCCGAGATAGATCAGCCCGTACCTCTCCCCGAGCCGGGCCAGAGCGGCGTCCCTGTCCTCGCGGCGTCCGTCCGACCAGACCCGCTTGGCGAGCGCGCCCACGGGACGCACCAGCGTGTAGTCGACCTCCGGGGTCGACCAGACCGCGCGGCGGAAGGCGTCGGAGAAGGCGGCTGCGCGCTGCAGCGTCTCCTGCTGGAGCCGCAGGTACGCGGTGACCTTCTCCGCCGTCGGATCCAGGATCGCTTCCGCGCGCGCCTCCTCCAGCGCCCGGCGCATCTCCAGGATGCGCTCCGTGGCGGGCCCGGCGGGATCCGGAGCGCGGGGCGTCGGCGCCGGTTCCGCCTCCGGCGCCTCGTCCTCGCGGTCGCAGTAGAAGTGCCAGCCGAGCGATTCCTGCGCCCCCGGCTCGCCGCACCAGGAGCGCCATTCGGCGGCGGGAGCGGGATCGGCGGACAGCAACGCCGACATCACGGCAACTGCCGTCGCCGTCACGAATGTGCGCCCGACGGCGCATCGGGCGGTGCGCGCCTTCATCACCGCCCCCTCCGGTAGAAGTCGCGGACGCGCGCGCGCATGGCGTCACGCGTCTCCCCGGCGTCGGGCAGGGAGACCGACGGTTCCTTCGACGCGTCCATCATGTCCCGCGCGAACTCCGAGAGGTCGAGCCCGTCGAAGTCGATGGTCTCGATCTCCGCCACGGTCAGGCCCCGGCAGTCGGACCAGGGGATGCCGAGCTGGGCGCGACCCTGCTGCTGCAGGATGCGTCCCAGCTTCGAGCCGAACACGCACCAGGCCCGCGAGCGCCGGATGCAGACGCCGAAGAGCGTGCGCCTCGAGCAGTACCGCCCGAGATAGTGGGTGTTGCCCGCGTTGCGCTCCTGCGCGAGTTCCACCTCCTCGGGCGAGCAGTCCGCGAGGCCGACAAGCGCGCCCGAGTTGGAGCAGCAGTTGACGAGGCCGAACAGGCGGATGTGACAGGCCCGGCGCCGCCCCCTGAAGAATTCCAGGCTCCCCCGGTCGAACTCGTCGCCGCCCAGCTCCAGCGCCATGTTGAGCCGCGTCGCCGCGTTCACGAATCCGGTGTTGGATTCCGGCCGCACGGTCTCGCAGCCGCCGCCGACGCAGAAGCGCACGGAACCGCAGGTCCCGCCGGCCTGGGCGTCCCCGAGTCCTGCCGCGCAGCCCGAGACGCTTCCCGAGGCGAGGCCGTCGGCGCGGTGCGCGGGCGACTGCGGAGAGGCCGCGATCCGGTCCGCGCGCAGCGCCTCGGGATCGCCTGCGTCGACGTCCGCCGCAGGCCGCACGGTCGTGCCCCGGATCACGTCGCGTCCGGCGGTGCCGCCGGGGTCCGCCGGATCGGCCAGCCGCGCGCGGCCCCCGTCTTCCAGCGCGTCCGCGTCGATGCCGCCCTCCGGCAGGTCCGTGCCCGCGTAGCCGGGCACCGTCGCCGCCGTCTCCGGATCCCGCGCGATCGCACGGGCCGCCGCGTTGCCGGTGGAACCGAGGGCGCGGGCGGCGTCCTTCGCCGCGTCCCCCGCCCGGACGACCGTGCCGGACACCATCCAGCCCGCGAGGACCAGGAGCGCGAACACCGCAATCCAGGCGAGAAGCCGGAAGAAGGGAGGACTCCGGTCCGCGAAAACCCTGCTCCGTCCCCACACTCGGTCGTGTCGTTCGCTCATTGGCCTTCCTCCATGCCTCGCCCTCTCTCCATGCGTTCGAGGTGGCGGCGTGCCACGTCGCGGGCGACGGTCCCCTCGTCGGCCACGGCCCGCAGAGCGGCCACGAGTCCGACGTTGCCCGCGATCCGGTCGTGGGGCGGCGCGGGATCGTCGGCGCAGCCCCGGCTCGTGCAGGGCGGCACGCCTCCGGGGACGACCGCGACGGCGGGCACGCGTTCGATGCCGAACAGGCGGAAGAGGCGCGGGTCGATCGCGACCCCGGCCTCCGCGCCGCCGAGCCGGTCCGTGATCCGCTTCGCGGTGCCGGGCAGGCCGCCCTCGCCCACGCCGCGCAGCACGAGCGTCGCGCCGGTCCGGGCCGTGTCATGCGCCCATTGCCGCCAGCTCGCGGCGGGCACCGACAGGCTGACGAAGACGAGGATGTCCGCCGTGGCGTTGCGGTCACCGAAGTTTCCGGCAAGGCGCCGCGCATGCCGTTCGGCCGAAAGCGGAAGGACGGGGCCGCCTGCGCTGGATTCCGCCCCGGAGTCCGACCCGGGCAGAGTCCGCTGCGCCATCCCCCCTGCACGGTCGAGCGCGCGCTCGATCACCGTGCGGCTCCATTCGCCGAGCGATGCGTCGCCGTCCGCTCCGCCAAGCACGTCCTCGACCAGGCGACGCGCTTCCGCGTCCATTCCATTGGAGGGATTCCCCTCCGCCCGCAACGATTCGGGCACGCCTGCCGCCAGCAGGACGGCCAGGATCATGGCGGTCGTTCGGTGCGCGGTTCGCGTCATCGGCTCTCTCCGGTTCCGGGTTTCAAGGTCCTGTCCCGCCGTCGTCACAGCAGGCAGCAGTTGCGCTTCCGCCAGAGCAGGAAGCCGAAGCTCTCGCCCGCGGCGGGCACTTCGCGCAGCGTCTCCCAGAGGACCGAGGACCGGCCCGTCGGGTTGCAGCCCGTGACCGCGCTCGTCGCAGGGACGGGCTGGGTCATCTGCCAGCGGTACTGGGACTTCCGCATCACCGGCATCGGGTAGCGCCCGCAGAGCGCGCGCGAGCCGGAGGTGCCGCGCGCGATCCCGGCGCGGTGAAGCCGGTACACGAGGCGCTGGGCGGCCAGCAGCGAGGCCTGGACGCCGCCCACGTGGGCCGCGACGTTCCCCGTGAGCGGGTGCATCCCGCCCTGGCATCCCGCGCACCAGTGCAGGGGATCGAGCGGCAGCCCCGTCGACGCGGCCGCGCAGTCGGCGGCGCAGGCCGCCTGGGCG
>JAJEAZ010000552.1 GCA_022824105.1 Alphaproteobacteria bacterium | reverse complement strand
AGCCTTGCTTTCCGGCATGGCGGCCGGCGGCGCCTCGGCAGGCCAGCCGGAACCGTGGGGCCTGGGCTTCCAGGAACCCGTCACCCCGACGATGGAGAACATCGCCTGGTTCCACGACATCATCCTGCTGCCCCTCATCACCGTCATCTCGCTGTTCGTGCTGGGGCTGATGGCCTATGTCATCTTCCGCTTCCGCGAGAGCCGCAACCCGGAGCCGAGCCGCACCACGCACAACACGCTCATCGAGGTGCTGTGGACGGCGATCCCGACGCTGATCCTCGTGGTCATCGCAATCCCGTCCTTCCAGATCATGTATGAGAACGACCGGATCGAGCATGCCGACATGACGCTCAAGACCATCGGGCGGCAGTGGTACTGGTCCTACCAGTATCCGGACCACGGCGATTTCGAGTTCGACAGCAACATCATCCCGGACGAGGAGATCGACCCCGACAAGGGCCAGGTGCGCCAGCTCTCGGTGGACAACCCGGTCGTCGTGCCGGTGAACAAGAACATCCGGGTGCTGTTCACCTCCTCCGACGTGCTCCACGCCTGGGCGCTGCCCGCGGCCGGCATCAAGCTCGACAATGTGCCCGGACGCATCAACGAAACCTGGATGCGGATCGAGAAGGAGGGCGTCTATTACGGCCAGTGTTCGGAGCTTTGCGGCACCGGCCACGGATACATGCCCATCGAGGTGCGCGCCGTCAGCCAGGAAGAATTCGACGCCTGGGTCGAGAAGGCGCGCAAGGAATATGCGAAGGCCGGCGACGCCCCGGCCGAAGAGGCGCCGGTCCGAGTCGCCAGCCTCACCGACGCCCGCTGAACAGGAGCCGGAGGCCCGTCCCATGGCTTATGCCGCCGCCGACGACCATCACGACCACCGACCCGGCTTCTTCGTGCGTTGGTTCTTCTCGACCAACCACAAGGATATCGGCACGCTCTACCTGCTGTTCGCCATCGTCGCGGGCGTGATCGGCAGCGCGTTCTCGGTCATCATGCGCATGGAGCTGGCCGAGCCGGGCGCGCAGCTGCTTGTCGGCCCGGACGGCCAGATGGACGGCCAGCTCTGGAACGTCTTCATCACCGCGCACGGCCTCATCATGGTGTTCTTCGTGGTGATGCCGGCGCTGATCGGCGGCTTCGGCAACTGGATCGTGCCGATCATGATCGGCGCGCCCGACATGGCCTTCCCGCGGATGAACAATATCAGCTTCTGGCTGATCGTCCCGGCCTTCATCCTGCTGCTGCTGTCCGCCGTGCTCGACATCGGCGCGGGCACCGGCTGGACGGTCTATCCGCCGCTGTCCTCAAGCATCGGCCATCCGGGCATGTCGGTGGACATGGCGATCTTCGCGCTGCATCTCGCCGGCGCATCCTCGATCCTGGGCGCGATCAACTTCATCACCACGATCTTCAACATGCGCGCGCCCGGCATGACCCTGCACAGGATGCCGCTGTTCGTCTGGTCGATCCTGGTGACCGCCTTCCTGCTGCTGCTGTCGCTGCCCGTGCTGGCCGGCGCCATCACCATGCTGCTGACGGACCGGAACTTCGGCACCTCCTTCTTCGACTATGAGGGCGGCGGCGACCCGATCCTGTTCCAGCACCTGTTCTGGTTCTTCGGCCATCCCGAGGTCTACATCATGATCCTGCCGGGCTTCGGGATCGTCAGCCAGATCGTCTCCACCTTCTCGCGCAAGCCCGTCTTCGGCTATCTCGGCATGGCCTACGCCATGGTCGCCATCGGCTTCGTCGGGTTCATCGTCTGGGCGCACCACATGTACACGGTGGGCATGGACATCGACACGCGGGCCTATTTCACCGCCGCAACGATGGTCATCGCCGTGCCGACAGGCATCAAGATCTTCTCCTGGATCGCAACCATGTGGGGCGGCTCGGTGCGCCTGGATACGCCGATGCTCTGGGCGCTCGGGTTCATCTTCCTGTTCACCATCGGCGGCGTGACGGGCGTCGTGCTCGCCAATGCGGGCGTCGATATGGCGCTGCACGACACCTACTATGTGGTCGCGCATTTCCACTATGTGCTGTCGCTCGGCGCCGTGTTCGCCATCTTCGCAGGCATGTATTACTGGCTCGGAAAGATGTGCGGGCGCCAGTATCCGGAGTGGATCGGCAAGCTCCATTTCTGGATGACCTTCATCGGCGTGAACCTCACCTTCTTCCCGCAGCATTTCCTGGGCCTGCAGGGGATGCCGCGCCGCTATCCGGACTATCCGGACGCGCTCGCGGGCTGGAACATGGTGTCGTCCTTCGGCGCCTATATCTCCTTCGCCGGCGCGATCCTGTTCGTGCTGCTGCTGGTCTATACGCTGACCAGCGGGCGCAGGGTGGCGGAGAATTACTGGGGTCCGGGCGCGACCACGCTGGAGTGGACCGTGCCCTCGCCGCCGGCCTTCCACACCTTCGATGAAGTCCCGGAGATCAAGGACGAATACGCGCATTAGCGCCCGTCCGCTGGTCTCCTCCAAGCCGGAGGGCCGACCGAACCCGTGAGCGACGCCTCCACCGCAGGAACCGCCGGCCTCGCGCCGACCGCCGGCGTCGGCGCCGGCTTTGCGCCATCCGCCGGCGTCGGCGACTATCTCGCGCTGCTGAAGCCGCGCGTCATGTCGCTGGTGGTGTTCACCGGGCTGGTCGGCATGGCGATCGCGCCGGGCTCGCTGCATCCGCTGCTGGCGGCCGTCGCCGTGCTGTGCATCGCCGCCGGGGCCGGCGCATCGGGCGCGGTGAACATGTGGTACGACCGCGATATCGATGCGGTGATGGAGCGCACGCGCGCCCGCCCGCTGCCGCGGGGCCTCATCGAGCCGGACGATGCGCTCGCCTTCGGCATCCTGTTGTCCGCCGGCGCGGTCGGCATGATGGGCCTCGCCGTCAACTGGCTGGCGGCCGGCCTGCTGGCGCTCACCATCGCCTTCTATGTCTTCGTCTATACCATCTGGCTGAAGCGCCGCACGCCGCAGAACATCGTGATCGGCGGCGCGGCGGGGGCTTTCCCGCCGGTAATCGGCTGGGCCGCTGTCACGGGCGACCTTGCGCTGACGCCGCTTTGCCTGTTCGCCATCGTCTTCGTGTGGACGCCGCCGCATTTCTGGGCGCTCGCGCTCACGCGCTCCGGGGACTATGCCGCCGCCGGCGTGCCGATGCTGCCGGTGACGGCCGGCGCCAGGGAAACCCGGCGGCAGATCCTGATCTACAGCGCGGTGCTGGCCCCGCTCGGCCTTGCGCCCGTGCTGGCCGGCGGCCTCGGCTGGCTCTACGGCGCGGCGGCGGCGGCGCTGGGCCTCGAGTTCCTGCGCCGCGCATTCCTGGTATGGCGGCGCGCGGACGATGCGAGCGCCAGGTCGCTGTTCGGTTTTTCGCTGGTCTATCTGGCGGCGCTGTTCTTCGCCATGCTCGCGGACAGGGCGCTGGGGCTGTGAATGGCGGACCTCACGGAAAGAGAACGCCGCCGGCGCTTCAAGAACCGGGTGCTGCTGGCGGTGCTGGTCGCCTTCGTGGTCATCGTCTATGCGGTGAGCGTGGTGCGGATGGGAGGCGGCTGAGCCATGGCTGACCGCCGCCGCAACCGACGAATTGCCGCGCTGCTTGTGGCGGTGCCGGTGGCAATGGGGGCGCTCGCGTGGGCGTCGGTCCCGCTCTACCGGCTGTTCTGCCAGGTCACCGGCTTCGGCGGCACCCCCGGCATAGCGGCGGAGGCGCCCGAGGCGGCGGCGGACGCGCCGAGCATCGAGATCCGCTTCAACGCCGATATCGCGCCCGACCTCGACTGGCGCTTTGGCCCGGTCGAGCGGTCCGTCACCGTCCGGCTGGGCGAGCCGGCGCTCGCCTTCTACCGGGCCCGGAACCTCGGCGACGAACCCGTGACCGGCGCAGCGGTCTTCAATGTCACGCCGCTCAAGGCGGGCCGCTATTTCAGCAAGATCGACTGCTTCTGCTTCACCGAGCAGCGCCTGGGTCCGGGCGAGAGCGCCGACATGCCGGTCTCGTTCTTCGTCGATCCCGAGATCGCAACGGACCCGAATGTCCGCGATGTCGCAACGATCACGCTGTCCTACACATTCTTCAGGTCGGAAGACGAGGAAGAACAGCCCGCCGGCGATGCGGCGCAGAAGCAGCAACAGGCCGACGCGGCAGCAGGGGAGAAAACCGCTGCCGCGCTGAACGCGGCAAACGCTACGAATGGCGGCGTCAGCGCCGCCGCGACCAACCGGGAGCAGACCTATGGCGGATAGCCACGTCCAGAAACACCCCTACCATCTGGTCGATCCGAGTCCCTGGCCGATCATCGGCGCGGTCGCAGCCTTTCTCGCGACCATGGGCACGGTGCTCTTCATGCATGACGGGGTGGTGTGGGTCATGGCGCTCGGCCTGGTGCTGATCCTCCTCACCATGGTCGTGTGGTGGCGCGACGTGATCCGCGAGGCGGAGCATGAGGGCCACCATACGCCACCCGTCCAGATCGGGTTGCGCTTCGGCATGGCGCTGTTCATCGCGTCCGAGGTGATGTTCTTCTCGGCTTTCTTCTGGGCGTTCTTCGACGGCGCGCTGTTCTTCGGCGCGGAGGAAATGCCGGGCCGTATCGAGGCGACCGGCGGCGTCTGGCCGCCCGCCGGCGTCGTGCCCTTCGAGGCGTTCGGGCTGCCCTTCCTCAACACGCTCATCCTGCTGCTGTCGGGCGTCACCGTCACCTGGGCGCACCACTCGCTGCTGCACGGCGACCGGGCGGGGCTGATCCAGGGCCTCGCCTGCACGGTGGCGCTCGGCGTGCTGTTCACGGGCTGCCAGGTGTTCGAATACAGCCATGCCGCCTTCGGCTTCCGCGAGGGCATCTATCCCTCGACCTTCTTCATGGCGACCGGCTTCCACGGCTTCCATGTCATCATCGGCACCTGCTTCCTGACCGTCTGCCTGTTCCGGGCCATCAAGGGGCATTTCCGTCCGGACCAGCATTTCGGCTTCGAGGCGGCGGCCTGGTACTGGCACTTCGTCGATGTCGTGTGGCTGTTCCTGTTCTCGGTCATCTATATCTGGGGCAGCTGATGCACTGTTTCGGGAATTGGTATTCGACGGCGTCGGTGCTGATTTGCCGGCTTAGCCATGCCCCCGGGCCGTCATGCCCGAACGCTCCCCTTCGACAGGCTCAGGGCAGGCGCCTCCGTCATGCCCGGACTTGTTCCGGGCATCTCCCTCAGCTGCTTCCGCCGGGCGGCCGCATGGACGGCCGGAACAAGTCCGGCCATGACGCGGCGGGGCATTAGGCCATTCGGCGGCGCTTCCCGTTCGCCCTCTTCGTTCTGCCGGCGCTCGCGGTCCTTGTCGGACTCGGCGTCTGGCAGATCGACCGGCGGGATTGGAAGCGCGAGCTGATCGACCGCGCGGCGGCGCGCCTCGCAGAACCGCCCCTGACCGCGCTTGCCGGCATCGGCCCCGGCGACGCCTGGCGGCGTGTGACGCTGGAGGGGGCGTGGGAGGCCCCCGAACTGCTGCTGCAGAACCGGACTTGGAACGGGCGCGCCGGCTTCGACCTGCTGGCGTCCTTCCGACCGGCCGGCGCGGCGGGCTCCGTGCTGGTCAACCGGGGATGGGTCGAGCCTGCTCGGCGCGCGCCCGACACCCGCCCGCCGCCGCGGACGACGCTTGAGGGGGTGGTTCGCTTCCCGAGCCCGCCGGGCCGTTTCGCGGTGGACAACGACCCGGCGCGCGGCATGTGGTTCCAGATCGACCCCGAAGCCGCCGCGGCGCATTTCGGCCGGCCGCTGGCGCCGTTCTACATCCAGGCTTCGCCCGCTGCCGATGCGCCGGACTGGCCGCGCGCCCGCCCGCCGGCGCCGCGCTTCCGCAACGACCACCTCCAATATGCGCTCACCTGGTTTGCGCTCGCCGGGGTAGTGGCGGTCCTCTACCTCATATGGCGCCGCCGCGCGGGGAAGGAGCGGCTGTGATAAGAGAACGGCATGTCCCGTCAGCTTCACCTTAACCTGTTCGTCCACAGCCGCGGCCACCACGAGGCGTCCTGGCGCCACCCCAAGGCCTCGCCGCTCGCGCTGACGGATTTCGAGTTCCACCGGGAGTTGGCCCGGAAGGCGGAAGACGCGGCGTTCGACTCGATCTTCCTCGCGGACAGCCTCTCCATGTCCAGCGAGGTGGCGCACACGGCGCGAAGCTGGCTGGAGCCGATCACGCTGCTGGGCGCGCTCGCCTCCGCGACCTCG
>JAJEAZ010000632.1 GCA_022824105.1 Alphaproteobacteria bacterium | reverse complement strand
AACGGCGATTATGAGAACCTTATGATTATGGGAACCTGAGCCGCTTCGGTTGTTGATTCTCAAGGGATTGGGTACGGATCAGGTTCCCATAAAAATACGCTGCTCTCCTGCCGGTTTTGACCCTGGACAGGAGCATCAGCATGTCTTCCAAGACCACCAACACCGCGACGCCCGTAGCGCGTGGCGAGCCAAATCCGGGCATCGTCCGGAGCTACAAGGCGCGTCTGCAGACCCTGGGCTATTCCCCGGATCTGACGGGCAGGTGCATCCGAACGATCCAGCACCTCATCGTCTGGTTGTCAGCGAACGGAATCAGGATCGAGGCGCTCGACATCCGCGTCTTGCATCGTTTCCTGAGCCACGACTGTGCCTGCCCCGGTCCACGTGGTTACCGCAAGGACCTCGAACGCGCCCGATGGCATCTGCATCGGTTTCTCGGCTTCCTCATGGAAACGGGACGCGTGCAGATGCCCGCGGCGATCGAGAGCGGCGGCCGCGTGGTGGAGGCGTTCCTGCAAACGCTCGCGGCACAGGGACATGTGCCCGATTCAATCGCCGCCTACCGCAAGCGCTGTCGACACTTCATCGTCTGGCTCTACCTGCACGATGTCGCACTCGCCGAGGTCGATGACGATGTCTTCTCCCGGTTCCTGGCGCACGAGTGCACCTGTGCACATCCGCACTTCTTCAACCGGACCGGCAGGTTCGCGGGCCGCCAGAACAGCCGATCCAGGATCGGCCGGTTCATCGAGCACCTGATCGGCGCAGGCATCGCCCCACCGCGTTCGACGCCGGCGTGCGGGGAACCGGGCCGCTATCTGGCGCGATTCCTGGTCTGGCTGCGTCGCCATCGCGGCATCGGGGAGAGGGCCATGGAGAACCACCACAAGGCGATGCGGGTGCTTCTTCCCCATCTTGGCGATGATCCCGACCGATACAGTGCGACGCTGATCAGGGATACGGTGCGGTACCGTCTTGAGACGGCGTCGCGCCATCGCGTCCGATGCGAGACATCGGCGCTTCGGCTGTATCTGCGCTTCCTCACGCTGGCGGGTCTTTGCCGACCCGGGCTGGTCGCTGCGGTGCCGACGGTTCCCCGGCAGCGGTTCGCGACCTTGCCCCGTCATCTGCCGCGCGAGGACATCGAGCGCATCATCGCGTCGTGCGACCGGGCAACGCCCGCCGGACTGCGCGATCGCGCCATCCTGCTGCTCCTCGCCCGGCTTGCCCTGCGCGCCGGCGATGTCGCCGGTCTTCGGTTGAGCGATATCGACTGGGACCAGGCGGTCGTTCGGGTCAGCGGCAAGACGCGCCGCGCCGCGGTTCTGCCGCTGCCGCAGGACGTCGGCACTGCGCTCAAGGACTACATCCTCCATGCCCGGCCCGTCGTGGCTGCCGGGCAGGTGTTCCTGCGCAGGCTGCCGCCGCTCCATCGGCCGCTGGCCAGCAGTGGGGTGTCGGCGGTCGCGCGGGCTGCGATCAGGCGGTCCGGCGTCCAGGCGGAGGGACTGCCGGCGGGGCATGTCTTCCGGCATTCCGCGGCGACGAATCTGCTGCGCGACGACACACCGCTGGAAGTCATCAGCACCCTGCTGCGTCATCAATCCACGCAGACCACGGCGGTCTATGCGCGGGTCGATGTCCGCATGCTCCGGGAAGTGGCCCAGCCCTGGCCGGTCGCCGGAGACGGGAGATGACCCTGGCGGAACAGGTGGCGCACTACGTGCGCTTCCGCCGGGCCCTGGGCCATGCGTATGTGCGGCCGGCCCGGTACCTGCAGGATTACGCGGCCTATGCCGAGGCCCGTGGTGAGAGCTTCGTGCGCCGCCGCACGGTCCTCGACTGGGCCTCGACCACGCCGTCGCCCCGGCAGGCCCGGGTCAAGCTGCGCTACGTGTGCGATCTTGCCAGCGTCCTGCACGCCGACGACGAACGTCACGAAGTACCGGACCGCGACGCCCTGGGCAAGGCGCCCTCGCGGCGGCCATCGCCTCACCTGCTGTCCCTGACCGAGATCCGGCAGATCATGGATGCGGCGCTGGAGTTGCCGCCGGCCGGTTCGATCACGCCCCTGACGTTCCATTACATCCTGGGGCTGATCGCCGCGACCGGCCTGCGGCGCTCGGAAGCGACCGGCCTGCTGCTGACGGACCTGACGGCGGACGGCTTGCTGATCAGGAAGGCGAAGTTCGGCAAGCGCCGCCTCGTCCCGCTGGATGGCAGCGTCCATCGGGCCATGGATGCGTATCTGCGGGAGAGGCAGCGCCGCGGCGGGCCCGACGACCACCTGTTCGTGCTCTCGACGGGCCGCCCCGTGCGCCCGGCCTATCTCTGTACCGTCTACATCAAGCTGGCACGGCAGGTCGGGCTCCGGGGCGGGCCAGGCGAGCCCGGGCCGCGCCTGCATGACCTTCGACACGGATTCGCCGTCCGCGCGCTCGAGCGCGCGCTCTCGGCCGAGCGGCGGGACGTCGCCCGCCACATGCTGACGCTGTCGACCTATCTCGGCCATGCCAACACCGCCGGCACCTACTGGTACCTCGAAGCGACACCGGTGTTGCTGAGACAGGTGTCGCAGGCCACCGAGCGGCTGCATGCGGGAACCAGGAACGATGGCTGAACTCGCTCGTCCCCTGGCGATGTTCCTGCGGGACTATCTTCCACGCGACCGGGGCACGAGCCGGCACACCGTTGCCAGCTACGCCCTGTGCTTCAAGCTGCTGGTCGTCTTCACGGCGGACAGGCACGGCATCCGGCCCTGCCAGCTCGAGATCGGTCATCTCGACATCGCGACCCTGCTCGAGTTCCTCGAACACCTCGAACGGGACCGCGGCAACGGGGTGCGCACACGCAATGCCCGGCTTGCGGCCATCAAGGCCTTCTTCCGCTTCCTCGAGTTCCGGCGCCCGGGCCATCTCGACCTCGCCGCGCAGGTGCGCGAGATCCCGGCGAAGAAGGGCGACGTGCCCCTCATCGGCTCGCTCGACCGGGCGGAAACGCGGGCCCTGCTCGACGCGCCGGACCTGGGCACGGTGACGGGAACACGGGACCGCGCGATGCTGGGCCTCACCTACAACGCTGGCCTGCGGGTCTCGGAACTGGTCGAACTCTCACTCGACCGTCTGAAGATGCCCGCCCTCGACGAGGTGCACATCATCGGCAAGGGCCGGCGGGAACGCATCCTGCCACTGTGGAAGGAAACCCGCAGGGCCTTGCGTGACTGGCTCGCCGTCCGGCCGGAGAGCGCCGACCGGCATCTCTTCCTCAATGCCATGGGTACCGGCATGACCCGGCGCGGCTTCGCCAAGCGGCTTGTCCTGCATGCGCAAACCGCGGCGCGCAGCGTGCCGTCGATCGCCGGCAAGACCGTATCCCCCCACCTGTTGCGGCACGCTTGCGCGCTCCACACGCTCGAAGCGACCGGGGACGTCAGGAAGGTCTCGCTCTGGCTCGGGCACGCCAGCCTTCAGACCACGGAGATGTATCTGCAGGCCGACCCGACCGACAAGCTGGATACGCTCGACAAATGGCGTCCCCCCAGCCTCCGGAAGGGCAAGTTCAAGGGTGTGCAGGACGAGTTGCTCGCAATGCTCGCAGGCGCCTGAACCCACCAAACTTATGGGAACCTGATCCGTACCCAATCCCTTGAGAAACAACAACCGAAGCGGCTCAGGTTCCCATAATCATAAGGTTCTCATAACCGCCA
>JAJEAZ010000389.1 GCA_022824105.1 Alphaproteobacteria bacterium | reverse complement strand
GGGGATGATCGGGACAGCATCGCGTTGCTCGATCAGGTCACGGATCCATTCGGCGTCATAGGCCTTGTCGGCGATGAGGAAACTGTCGGGCGGCAGGTCCGCCAGCATGGCGCCGGCGGCCGTGCTGTCGTGTGCCTGGCCGGGGCTGAGGTCATAGCGGATCGGCAGGCCGCTCACGTCCGCCACGGCATGGATCTTCGTGGTCAGTCCACCACGGGAACGACCCATGCAACGATCCGGACCCCCTTTTTTGATCCCGCCGCGTGCTGGTGAACCCGGACGCTTGAACTGTCGATCATCTGCACATTGCCGTCGTAAGCCTCCACCACCGCATCCATCAACTGATCCCAGATACCCTTCTTGCGCCAGCGGTTGAACCGGTTGTAGCAGGTCGTATAGGGCCCGTAGCGCTCCGGCAGGTCACGCCACGGCGCCCCCGTGCGAAGCACCCACAGAATGCCGTTCAACACCCGCCGGTCGTCCACCCGCGGCACGCCCCGGGGCTTGTTCGGCAGCAACGGCTCGATCACGCGCCATTCGAAGTCCGTCAGATCGTAGCGGCCCATGTCCACGCTCCCTGAAGTTGAGAGCTTGAATCACAGCTTCGCTAATGATGAAACCCCTTATGGGTACACGACCTAATCTCAAGACGTTCGATACGCCGCTTCGCGGCTGTCCGGGATAAGCGACAGAGGACCGGACAGGCCGGGGCGGCGGTGGGAATGGTTCCGCCGTCGGTTCCGATCCACGACTGTCGGTATAAGAGGGGAAAACCGGCCCGCCCAAGCCGTTCCGTCCCCTGTCGGAGGAAAGCCGGGTCCGCCGCCTTTCGCAATCGTGCGAAGGCGCTATCATCCGCCGCGAAACCGGAAATCCGGACGATCCCGAAACCCGAGGGGGGCTTTTCTTGTCCGACTACCAGAAATGGATTCCCGTCCCGACGCCGGAAACGCAGCACTTCTGGGACGGCTGCCGCGAAGGCAGGCTGCTGCTGCAGCGCTGCGGCGACACCGGCAGGGCCTATTTCCCGCCGCGCCCGTTCAGCCCGTACACGGGCAGCCGCAACGTCTCGGTGTTCGAGGCCTCGGGGCGGGGCGCGCTCTACAGCTATGTCATCAACCACCGGCCGGCCAAGGGCTTCGAAGCGCCCTACGCCATCGCCATCGTCCAGCTTCCCGAAGGGGTGCGGATGATGACCAACATCGTGGAGTGCGAGCAGACGCCGGAGGCGCTCGAGCTCGACATGCCGCTCGAGGTCTGCTTCGAGAAGATCGACGACGACATCTCGCTGCCGCTCTGGCGGCCGGCGCGCGGCTGAGGGAGGGCGGACCATGACCTACAAGCCCGGCTCCGTCGCCATCGTGGGCGCCGCCGAGACCACCGATCTCGGCAAGCTGCCCGGCATCTCGCAGCTCCAGCTCCATGCCGACGCCGCGCTCAATGCGATGGCGGATTGCGGCCTGCGCCCCGCCGACATCGACGGCATCGCGACCGCGCGCGAGGTGCCGACCGAGCTCGCCCACTATCTCGGCATCGTGCCGAAATGGGTGGACGGCACCTCCGTCGGCGGCTGCTCCTTCATGATCCATGTGCGCCATGCCTGCGCCGCCATCGAGGCGGGGCTGTGCAACACGGTGCTCATCACCCACGGCGAGAGCGGCCGCTCGCAGATCGGCCGGCCCGTGCAGGGCGTCGGCCCCTCCACGCAGGAAGGCCAGTTCCAGATGCCCTACGGGCCGCTCGGGCCGCCGACCATGTTCACCATCCCGGTGCTGCGCTACCTCAAGACCTATGGCGTCGGCATCGAGAAGGTCGCCAATGTGGGCGTGGTCCAGCGCAAATGGGCGGGCTTCCACCCGCGCGCCAGCTTCCGCGACCCGATCACCATCGACGACGTGCTCAACTCGCGCATGATCGCCTGGCCGTTCCGGCTGCTGATGTGCTGCCTCGTCACCGACGGCGGCGGCGCGCTCATCCTGACCAAGGCCGACCGGGCGTCGAGCTTCCCGACGAAGCCCGTCTATATCCAGGGCATCGGCGAGAGCGTGGAGACCAGCCTCATCAGCCAGATGGAGGACTTCACCTCCTCGCGCGCCTTCCGGGTCGCCGGGCGGACCGCCTTCGAGAACGCCGGCATCACGCACAAGGACGTGGACCACCTGATGATCTACGACGCCTTCGCGCACCTGCCGATCTACGGCCTGGAGGATCTGGGCTTCTGCGGGCGCGGCGAGGCCGGCGACTTCATGTGGGACGGCAACACCGCGCCGGGCGCCACCGGCGCGAACGCGCTGCCGCTCAAAACCAATTGCGGCGGGGTCTCCTACATGCATTCCGGCATGTACGGCATGTATGCGCTGCAGGAGAGCGTGCGCCAGATGCGCGGCACGTCACCCGCCCAGGTCGAGGGCGCGGAACTCTCCGTCTGCCACGGCGTCGGCGGCATGTTCGCGGCCTCGGGCACGGTGGTGATGTCCAGCCAGCCGGCCTGACCGCGGGAGGGGCGCGCCCGTCATGGACCTTGCCGGCCGCGTGCTTTACCGCGACGGCCTGGTCCTGGTCATCGACAAGCCCGCCGGGGTCCCGGTCCATGCCGGCCCCGGCGGCGGCCCCAACCTGGAGCAGGGCTTCGACAGCCTGCGCTTCGGCTGGAAGCGCCCGCCCGCGCTCGCCCACAGGCTCGACCGGGAGACCAGCGGCTGCCTGGTGCTGGGCCGGCACCCGAAGGCGCTCAGGCGTCTCGGCAGGCTGTTCGCCTCGGGCCGGGTGGGAAAGACCTACTGGGCCTGGACGGCGGGCGGGCCGCCCGACGAGGCGGGCCTGATCGACGCGCCGCTCCTCAAGCGCAGCACCCGCGCGGGCGGCTGGTCCATGCAGGTGGACGGGGAGGGCAAGCAAGCCGCCACCCGCTACCGCGTGCTCGAACGCCGGGAGGACGGGACGGCCTGGCTCGAATGCCGGCCGCTGACGGGCCGCACGCACCAGATCCGGGCGCATCTGGCTCATCTCGGCTGCCCGGTGGTGGGCGACGCACGCTATGGCGGGCCGGCGGCGCCGCGCACGTTGCTGCACGCCCGCGCCATATCCCTGCCGCTCCGTGAGGGCCGGGAGCCGGTAGCCGTGGAAGCGCCCCTGCCGGCGGATATCGAGGCGTTTCTCGGCGGCGCCGGCCGTCAGGTATAGACGAACGCCAGCGAGCGGTCGGGCTCGGCCAGCACGAGATCGACGATGGTCTCGACCGTGCTGCCGACGGGCTCCATGCCGGCCGCCTTCGCGGCGTCGGTCATCGCTTGCATGGCGCGTATGAAATTGCGGCAGACCCGGTCGTCCGGGTCGGTGTAGTCGTTGTCGTTGTGCGTGATGGCGTTGATGACCGGGATCGTCGCGCCGCGCCGGCGGACCTGGCTGACGATATTGGTTGCGATCCGCTCATAGTCCGCCTCGGGCCAGTCGGGGCGCATGTCCCAGTGGCCGGTCAGCGTGTTGGCCTCCAGCGGGTCCGCGTCCGGATCGACGGCCTGCCATTTGGTGCCGGCCGTGACGAGCGTGCCGGAGAAATCGACCGAGACCGGCATGTTGGCGAAGGGCAGGTCGCCGACAAGCTGGCGGAAGGTGGCATGGGCCCGGTGCGGGTCGGGCGCCGCGCCGGTCCAGATGGCGTTCATGCGCGGCCAGATCCGCCCCGGCATGGAACAGGACCCGCCGCGAAAGCCGAGATCGGCGAGCACCCGGTACATGCTGTCGTTCGCCGAGAAGGTGCCGGGCCGGAAATAGAGCGGGCGGCGCCCCATGCCCGACTGCCACAGGGAGACCGCCTCGGAGAGCGCGGCCCGCATGTCCGGCTCCGAAAGCCCGCCGAAATGGGCCTTGTACCTGCCGTCGCGGAACTTCCAGGGGTGGAGGTGCAGGCCCTCGACGCAGCAGCCCCGGCCCCTCAGCTCCTCGAACAGGCCGGCCTGCTCGACGGCGACCTCCGGATGGATGAAGTAGCTTACCGGGAACCCAAAACCGGCGGCCCGCTCGGCATAGCTGCGGACAAATCTCTCGCCGTCAGCCCAGCTTTCGGGACCGGTCGCCGTCGGATGGGTGCCGGGCGTTGGCGGCTCGACATCCATCGTGATGACGACATGCAGCTTGTCCATGGGGCGCGCGCGTCAGACCCGCTTCGGCAGCATGAACGCGCCGCAGAGAATCGCCGCCGCCGCGACCGCCAGCACGATGAACAGCGCCTCGAAGCCCCAGCTTTTGTGCAGCCAGGCGATCAGGTTGAGCGCCGTCGCCGCGACCACGAAGGTGACGATGTAGCGGGCGGCGAAGGCGCGCGCGCGCCATTCGCTCTTCGTCATGCGCCCGATCAGCACATCGTTGATCGGGATCTGGCCGAACACCGCCAGCATGAAGCCGACGGCGATGAAGAAGGCGAGGAGCCCGTCGGCATGGATCATGGCGGTGAACAGCAGCGCCTGGCATGCCGCGACGCCGACGAACACCCAGCGGATCGAGTAGTTGTCCACGAGCCAGCCGACGAGAAGCTGCGCAAAGGCGGCGGCGGTGAAGGTGACGAAGGCGTAGCCGCCCACTTCCGTCGCCGATCCGGCGAACTCGGACAGGCGCTCCTCGAACACTTCGGGAAGCGCAAAGGTCGTGCTCTGGAAGACCAGTCCGCCGAGCGCCGTGGTGAAGAAGATGATCGCGAAGACATGGATCAGCACGGCGCGGGTCGGGTCGCCTTCGCCCTGGACCGCCGGCTTTGCCTCCGCGACGGAGGCGGGCGTCTCGACGGGGCCGCCGCGCAGGAACAGCATCCAGGCGAGGCCGACGGCGATGGAGACGGCGCCGGGCACGAAGAAGGCGGCCCGCCAGCCGGCAAGGTCGATCAGGATACCGGTTACCAGCGCGGCCAGCGCCACGCCCATATTTCCGTAAATGCCGTTGACCGCGATGGGGATTCCGGTGCGCCCGCGCCCCTCGACCACCATGGCGAGGCCGACGGGGTGGTAGATCGCGGCGAACACGCCGATGGCCAGCAGCCCCGCGCCGATCTGGAGCGGCGTGTCGGCGAACCCGGTGGCAAAGGTGCTGGCCCCGATGCCGAGGAAGAAGACGCTCATCATCCCCTCGCGGCTCCACTTGTCGCCGAGCCACCCGGCCAGTAGCGCGAAGGCCCCGAACGCAACGAGGCCGGCCGTCCCGTAGGGGATCAGGTCGTCATAGGTCAGGTTCCAGGCCTCGGCCAGGAAGAGCGCCGCCACGGTGGCGAAGATCAGCATGGCGAGATGGTCGAGCAGGTGCCCGATATTCAGGAACAGGAACTGCGTCGAGAAGCGGGTCATGCTTGCGCCACCATCGAACGTCCGTCCTCGGGTTCCGGCACCGGAGCGCCGAGTTCCCGACTCGTGTCGATCCACAACCGGATCGCCTCGTTTATCTCGCGGAGAGCGGCTTCCTGCGTTGCGCCGTGGGCCATGCAGCCCGGAAGTTGCGGCGCTTCGGCCACGAAAGCGCCATCCTCGCTGCTCCAGTAAAGAACGATGCCGTATTTGTACATCACACTGTCCAGCCCAGTTTGTATTTCGCGATTATCGCACGCACCTGCCGCAGTTGGTAAGGCTTCACATGGCTGCCGTCCCGCTGGAGATTGATGCGTTCGACAATACCCGACTTGACGAAGAGATGATGACTGCCGCGAATCCGCTCTTCGAATCCCAGCGCGAGCAGTAGCCGCCGCAGTTCGTCGAAACGAACCGCTGCGTCGGACCGTCCGGCCAGAATTCTCTCGAGAAGTCTTTCGCGCCGGGTCATATCGAAAATCTCAACCGGGTGCCGCGCGGGGTCGCAAGCCTTCGCCTTTTTCCTGGCCGGACGCCCGCTCGCCTAATCCAGTATCGCCATGTGGACGAAGTTCGAGACCACATCCAGGCGTTCGCTGTGCCAGGGCTCCGGGTAGAGGCAGTTGGTGAGATAGGCGAAGGAGACGCCGGAGGCCGGGTCCGCCCAGCAGTAGGACGAGCCGACGCCGCCGTGGCCGAACACGCGCTCATGCCCGAGCGAGCCGAGGCCGCGGATCGTCTGCGTGCGGCCGCGCACATGCGGGCCGATGCCGCGGTGCATCGGCATCTCGAAGCGCTCGTCCACGCGGTCGCCGGTCCAGTTGCGGGTGCAGTAGGCGACGAGGCGCGGCGGGAAGAGCCGCGCATCCTCCAGCCGCCCGCCCTGCGCGAGCATCTGGTAGAAGGCCGCCATGCCCTTCGCGGTCGCGTAACCGCCGCCGCCGGGTATGCCGGCGCGGCGGATTTCAGGCGTGTTGCGCTCCGCCAGCGGCTCGAACCCGCCGCCCTCGGCCGGCGCGTGCATGTCGACCGCGCGTCCGTGCTCGGAATCGGGCAAGCCGACGAACATCTCGTTCTCCAGCCCGAGCGGCGCCGTGATCTCGTCGCGGATGAAGGCGCGGAAGTCCCGGCCGGAGACGGCCTCGATCAGCGCCGCCGCGGCCCAGTGCGCGGCCCCGGCATGGTAGTGGACGCGGGTTCCGGGCGTCCATTCGGCCTCGAAGCCGATGACGGCGCGTCGCCTGGCCTCGCGGTCCTCCCAGGCTTCGGGCGGCATGTCGGAGTTGGGGAAGCCGCCCTGGTGCGTCAGCAGTTCGAGCACGCTTTGCTGCCCCTTGCCGTGCGCCTCGAAGCCCGGCAGATGCATGGCGACCGGGTCGGTGAATCTGATCCGGCCCTCGGCTACGAGTTTCCAGACCGCCGCCGCGGTGATCACCTTGGTGTTGGAGAAGAGCAGCCAGAGCGCGCCCTCCTCCGCATCCTGCGGCGGGTCGAGCCGCGCCCGGCCGAAACGCCGGTTGAGCGCCAGCCGCCCGTGCCGGGCGACCGCGATCTCGGCGCCCGGATAGCGCCCCTCGGCGATATGGGCCTCCACCGTCTCGACCAGCCGTTCAAGCGGCCGGGGGTCGAGGCCGAGCGCCCCGGCGTCTTCCATGCCCGTCATGCGCGCGCGCCTAGAATTGCGGGAAGGTCGAACTGAATGCCTCCGTCGCCTCGCAGCGTTCGGCGAGAGCGGCCAGCGCCGGACAGGCCTCGCGCACCTTCATCGGCGGGTGCGCGAGGCGGGCGAAGGTGAAGCCGCAGACGGCGGAGATATCGGCCTGGGTCATGCTGTCGCCGACGAGCCAGCCACCGCCGGCCTCGGCCGCCAGGCCGTCCAGATATTGCATGCCGCCGAGCGCACGGTCGCGATTGTGGGCGATCCAGCTTTCCTCGACCTTCTCCTTCGGGCGGAAGCGCGGCTCATAGACGGCCCAGATGGTCCGGTCCATGGCGCCGGTGGCCATGGCGGTTGCGCGCATCACGTCGCGGCGCGCCTTGCCCGAGGCGGGGATGAGGCGTTTGTCGCCGGCCATTTCGTCGAGCGCGTCCAGAATGGCGTAGCTCTCGACCAGCGCCTCGCCGTCGTCGAGCAGCAGGGTCGGGATGCGCAGCAGCGGATTGTAGCGGCGGACCGACTCGGGGTCGTCGAACACGGCGACCTGGTCGAGTTCCCAGTCGAGGCCCATCAGGTTCAGCGAGACCGCAACGCGGCGGACATAGGGCGAGCGGGTGGAGCCGAGCAGTTTCATGAGGTTGGTGATCCCAGGCATCGGATTGAACGCCCGCAACATGTCATGGAATGTCATGTTTTGTCATGCTCCGGGTGGAAAGTCCCGGCCGTGCGCGCCGCCGGCGTGACGGCCGGCGGCGGGGCTGCTAAGGAGGAGGCCTCCTTTCCGACGACCCGGAGACCTCTGACATGGCCGCGACGACCGGCATGCCGCTTTCGCGTTTCAGCGTTCTCGACCTCACCCGCGTGCGCGCGGGGCCGACCTGCGTGCGCCAGCTTGCCGACTGGGGCGCGGACGTCATCAAGATCGAGGCGCCGCCGGACCCGGCGGCCGGAGAGGGGATGGGCGGCCCGCGCGACGGGTTCGACTTCCAGAACCTGCACCGCAACAAGCGCTGCATGACGCTCGACCTCAAGTCCGACAGGGGCCGCGAGGCGTTCTTCCGGCTGGTCGAGCGTTCCGATGTCGTGGTCGAGAACTACCGCCCGGACGTGAAGCACCGGCTCGGCATCGACTACGAGGCGCTCTCGAAGGTCAATCCGCGCATTATCCTCGGCTCGATTTCCGGTTTCGGGCAGGACGGGCCGACGGCGGCGCGGCCGGGTTTCGACCAGATCGCGCAGGGCATGGGCGGCGTCATGTGGATCACCGGCCATCCGGGCGGCGGGCCGGTGCGCGCCGGCATCCCGGTGGCGGACCTCTGCGCCGGCGTCTTCTGCGCCCAGGGCATCCTGGTGGCGCTGCTGGAGCGCGAGGTTTCGGGGCGCGGCCAGTGGGTGAAGACCTCCCTGCTCGAGGCGATGATCCAGATGCTCGACTTCCAGGCCGCCCGCTACCTCAAGGACGGCGAGGTGCCGAAGCAGGCGGGCAACGACCATCCGACCTCGATCCCGACCGGCGTGTTCGAGACCGCGGACGGCTATGTGAACATCGCCGCCGCCGGGGACCTCATCTGGCAGCGGTTCGCGGCGGCGCTCGGGGCCGAGCGCTGGCTCCAGAACCCCGACTACGCCACCGGCAAGGCGCGCTCCGACAACCGGGCCGCCCTGCATGAGGAGATCGCCGTCATCACCCGGCAGAAGAGTTCCGCCGAATGGATCGAGGCGCTCAACGCCGCCGGCGTGCCCTGCGGGCCGATCTACCGCATGGACGAGATGTTCGCCGACCCGCAGGTGCGCCATGTCGAGATGGCGGTGCCGGTGGACCATCCGCGCCTCGGGACCTTCGAGATCGTCGGGCAGGC
>JAJEAZ010000424.1 GCA_022824105.1 Alphaproteobacteria bacterium | reverse complement strand
GCGCGACGGACCGGACGGCCTTGAGGTCTTCATGGTGCTGCGCAGCCCGGAGCTCGACTTTTCCTCGGGCGCGCTGGTCTTTCCCGGCGGCAAGGTCGATCCGGAAGACGCCGAGCCCGCGCTCGCCGCCCGCGCCACCGGGCGCTTCGGCGAAAGGGCGCGGGCGCACCGGATCGCGGCCGTGCGCGAGGCGTTCGAGGAGACGGGCGTGCTGCTGGCGCGGCGCGCGGGGTCCATGCAGCCGCCGGAAGACGCCGGGCGGATCGTGGCGCGCTGGCGGACCGGCGTGCATGGCGGCAGCGTGCCGTTCCGGGATTTCCTGGAGGCCGAGGACCTCGCCGCCGACACGGCCGCGCTTTGCCATTGCGCGCACTGGATCACGCCCGAACACTCGGCCCGGCGCTTCGACGTGCATTTCTACCTGGCCGCCCTGCCGCCGGGCCAGGACGGCAGCCATGACGGCTCCGAATCCGTGGACTCGCTCTGGATCCGGCCCGGGACGGCGCTCCGCGACGCGGCCGAGGGAAACCGGCCGATCATGTTCCCGACCCGCGCCATCCTCTCCCGGCTGGCGCGGTCCGGCACCGTGGCGGACGCGCTCAGGCGCGCGGAGGCCGAGCCCGTGGAGACGGTGATGACACGCATCGCCGCCACGCCGGCCGGGCGGGTGCTGCAGATTCCCCGCAGCGCCGGCTACCCGATGTCCGAACTCGCGCTCGACAGCTAGGAAAGGCGTTCGCGAACCCCATGTTCGATCTCAGCGACAGGACCGCGCTGGTCACCGGCGCATCGGGCGGCATCGGCGCCGCGATCGCCCGCGCGCTGGCCGCGCAGGGCGCCCGGGTCGGGCTGTCCGGCACCCGCGAGGCGGCGCTGGAAGCGCTGGCGGGCGAGCTCGGCGGCGCGGCCGTGCTGCCCTGCAATCTCGCCGACAGCGCAGCGGCGGACGGGCTGGCCGCGCGGGCGGAGGAGGCGCTCGGGCCGCTCGACATCCTGGTCAGCAATGCCGGCGTCACGCGCGACGGTCTGTTCCTGCGCATGCGCGACGAGGACTGGCAGACCGTGCTCGACATCAACCTGACCGCGGGCTTCCGCCTCGCCCGCGCGGCGCTGCGCGGCATGATGCGCCGCCGGCGCGGGCGCATTATCGCCGTCTCCTCCGTAGTCGGCGTCACCGGCAATCCGGGCCAGGCCAACTACGCCGCCTCCAAGGCGGGCATGATCGGCATGACCAAGGCCGTCGCCGCCGAGGTCGCGGGCCGGGGCGTGACGGTCAATTGCATCGCGCCCGGATTTGTCGACACCGCCATGACGCAGGAACTGAACGAGAAACAGAAAGCCCAGGCGCTCGAACGGGTGCCGGCCGGGCGCTTCGGGGTTCCGGACGATGTCGCGGCCGCGGCGGTCTTCCTCGCCAGCGACGAAGCCGCCTACATCACCGGCCAGACCTTGCACGTGAACGGCGGCATGGCGATGATATGATGCGGTGCTGGCCCGCTCCGGCGGGCTGTGCTAAGAGCCGGTTCCCCAATTCGAGGCCTTGAGGCCGCAGCGGAAAGCCAACAGGAACAGTCCGAAGGGAAGGGATTGAATGAGCGATATCGCCGATCGCGTGAAAAAAATCGTCGTGGAGCATCTCGGCGTGGACGAGGGCAAGGTCGTCGAGGGTGCGAGTTTCATCGACGATCTGGGCGCGGACAGCCTCGATACGGTTGAACTGGTCATGGCTTTCGAAGAGGAATTCGGCGTCGAGATTCCCGACGATGCCGCGGAAAAGATCGTGACGGTCAAGAACGCGATCGACTACATCAACGAAAACGCCTGACGCGGCCGGGAAGACACGGCATGCGCCGGGTTGTGATTACCGGGATGGGTCTCGTTTCGCCGATGGGAATCGGCGTCGAACCTTCCTGGAAAAGGCTGGTCGAGGGCGCCTCCGGTATCGGACCCATCGAGTCCTTCGATGTTTCGGACCTGCCCTGCCGGATCGCGGCGCACCTGCCGGCGGGACGCCGGGAGGACGGGCGCTGGGACCCGGAGGAGTGGCTGCCGGCCAGGGACCGGCGCAAGCTCGACCCGTTCATCATCTACGGCATGGTGGCGGCCGACCAGGCGGTCGGGGATTCGGGCTGGGAGCCGGAGGACGAGGAGGGCCGGAACCGCACCGGCGTCATGATCGGCTCCGGCATCGGCGGCCTGCAGACCATCCATGACGCCTCGATCCTGCTGCAGGAGCGCGGCCCCCGGCGCATCAGCCCGTTCTTCATCCCGTCCGCGCTCATCAACCTCGTCTCCGGGCAGGTCTCGATCAGATACGGCTTCAGGGGCCCCAACCATTCGGTGGTCACCGCCTGCGCAACGGCGGCGCACGCCATCGGCGATGCGGCCCGGCTGATCGCGCTGGACGACGCCGACGTCATGGTCGCGGGCGGGGCGGAGGCCGCGATCTGCCGGCTCGGCATTGCCGGGTTCGCGGCCTCGCGGGCGCTTTCGACCCATTTCAACGACGAGCCCGAGCGCGCCTCCCGGCCCTGGGACAAGGCGCGCGACGGGTTCGTCATGGGAGAAGGCGCGGGCTGCGTCGTGCTGGAGGAGTATGAGCACGCGAAGGCGCGCGGGGCTCGGATCTATGCCGAGATCGTCGGCTACGGCCTCTCCGGCGACGCCCACCACATCACGGCGCCCGCAGCCGACGGCGACGGCGGCTACCGCGCCATGGAAGCGGCGCTGAAGCGGGCCGGCCTCGACCCCGGGAACATCGACTACATCAACGCCCACGGCACCTCGACGCCGCTCGGCGACGAGATCGAGCTCGGCGCCGTGAAGCGCCTGTTCGGCGACCACGCATACCGGCTGTCGATGTCGTCCACCAAATCGGCCCACGGACACCTGCTCGGCGCGGCCGGGGCGGTCGAGGCGATCTTCACCGTCAAGGCCGTGCAGTGCGGTGTCGCGCCGCCCACGCTCAACCTCGAAGACCCGTCCGAAGGCTGCGACCTCGATCTCGTTCCCGGCGCGGCGAAGGAACGCAGGATCGACCATGCGCTCTCCAACTCCTTCGGGTTCGGCGGCACCAACACGTCGCTGGTCTTCGCTGGCGCGCCCTGATCCCCCATGCGCCGCCGTCGGCTCGTCGGCGTCTTTCTGGCACTGCTGGCGGCCGCGGCCGCCGGATTCGCCCTGCGGGGGTGGCAGGATTTCAACGCGCCCGGCCCGCTCGCCGAGGAACGCCGGCTGGTCGTGCCGAAGGGCGCCGGCCTCGCCCGGCTGGCGGCGCTGCTCGCCGAAGAGGGGGTGTTGCGCCGCCCGCTGGCGTTCCGGGTCTTCGTGACCCTGGACGGCGCCCAGAGCCGGCTGAAGGCGGGCGAATACGACTTTCCCGCAGGCGTCAGCGCGGCATCCGTCCGCGACCTGCTGGTGGCGGGCCGCACGGTCGTGCGCCGGCTGACGGTGCCGGAAGGGCTCACCACGGCCGCGGTGCTGGACCTTGTGCGAAGCGCCGAGGGCCTTTCGGGCGAACCGCCCGAGGCCGGCGAGGGGCGGCTGCTGCCGGAGACCTACCATTACAGCCATGGCGACAGCCGTCCGGACATGGTGGCGCGGATGCAGCGCGCGATGGACGAGGCGCTTGCAAGGCTGTTCCGCGAACGCCGCGAGGGCTCGCCGCTCAGGAGCGAAGCGGAACTGCTGACGCTCGCCTCCATCGTCGAGAAGGAAACCGGCGTTTCGGCGGAACGCGCCGAGATTGCGGGCGTGTTCGTCAACCGCCTGCGGCGCGGCATGCGCCTCCAGACGGACCCGACCGTCATCTACGCGCTGACCGGCGGCCGGCGGGCCCTGGGGCGCCCGCTCACCCGGGCCGACCTCCGGACGGACCATCCCTACAACACCTATCGAGTCCACGGCCTGCCGCCGGGCCCGATCGCCAATCCCGGCCTTGCGGCCCTGGAGGCGGCGGCGCGGCCGGCGGAAACCGACGCGCTCTATTTCGTCGCCGACGGCGCGGGCGGCCATCTGTTCGCCCGCACCATTCGCGAGCACAACCGGAATGTCGCCCGCTACCGCAAGCTGTCGAGGCGCCTGCAATGACCCGGTTGTCCTCCATGACGGGCTTTGCGTCCGCGGGCGGGCCGGACTGGAATTGGGAGGCCCGCTCGGTCAATCATCGCGGAGTCGACCTGCGCCTGCGCCTGCCGCCCGGATGCGACGGGCTGGAGGCGGCGGCCCGCAAGGCGGTGCAGGCCCGGTTCGCGCGCGGCAGCATCGCCCTGGAACTGCGGTTCGAGACGGCACCGGGCGGGCAGCGCTACCGGGTGGACGAGGCGTGGCTCGACGAATTGGCGGCCATCGCAGACAAACGGGGAGGCGGGGACATTGCGGGCCTGATGGGCCTGCGCGGCGTGATCGAAGCCGTCGATCAGGACCCGGAGGCGCGCGACGAAGTGGCGTTGCTCGCAAGCATGGAGGAGGCGCTGGACGGGCTTCTGGAGGCGCGGCGCGCGGAAGGACAGGCGCTCGGCGCGGCGCTCGATGGGCTTCTGTCCGCCATGAAGGAGCAGGCGGGGACAGCACGGGGACTGGCGGCGTCGCAGCCGGCGGCGCTCAGGGACCGGCTCGCCGCAGCCGTCGCCGCTCTGGGCGCCGAACTTCCCGAGGAGCGCCTGGCCCAGGAGGTGGCGCTGCTTGCCGCCAGGGCGGACGTTCGCGAGGAGCTCGACCGGCTCGACGCGCATCTGGAAGCGGCCGGGGCGCTTCTCGCTTCCGGGGAGGCGGTCGGCCGCAAGCTCGACTTTCTCTGCCAGGAAATAAACCGCGAGACGAATACGCTCGGCTCCAAATCGGCGGACCTCGACCTCACCCGCACCGTGCTGGACCTGAAGGCCGCGCTGGAGGCCTTCCGCGAGCAGGCCCGGAACCTCGAATGAAGCCCGCCCGACCCGTAGCGACGCGCGGCCTGATGCTGGTGCTCTCCTCGCCTTCCGGCGCCGGCAAGAGCACGATCAGCCGCGCCGTGCTGGAGCGGGAGCAGAACATCGCGCTCTCGGTCAGCCTGACGACGCGCCCGCCCCGCAAGGGCGAGGTGGACGGCCGCGACTACACTTTCGTCGATGACGCCGCGTTCCGGGCGATGGTCGAGAGGGACGGCTTCCTCGAACATGCCGAGGTCTTCGGACACCGCTACGGCACGCCGCGCGCGCCCGTCGAAGCGGCGCTCGAGGAAGGGCGCGACATGCTGTTCGACATCGACTGGCAGGGCGCGCAGCAGATCGCCGAGAAGGCCCGGACCGACCTGGTCGGCGTTTTCGTGCTGCCGCCGTCCATTGAGGAGCTGGAACGGCGCCTGCACACCCGCGCCCAGGACAGTTCCGATGTGGTGCGCGCGCGCATGGCCAAGGCTCTCGACGAGGTGAGCCACTATGCCGAATACGATTATGTCGTTATCAACAGCGACCTTGAGACGAGCATCGAAGAGGTCCGCAGCATTCTTCGGGCAGAGCGCCGCCGGCGGACGCGGCAGACGGGCCTGACCGACTTCGTGAACCTGCTCAGGGGAGAAAGGCGATGAACGCCGTGCCCAATCCCGCCCCCGGTTTCCGCAAGCGCCCGGACCACCGCGTGGACATCGGGCCCGCCGAAGGCCGGGTCGTGGTGACCTTCGCCGGCCGCACCGTGGCCGACAGCCGCCGCGCCCTGCTCATGCGCGAGAGCGGCTATCCGCCGGTCCACTACATCCCGGAGGCCGACCTGGACCCGGACCTGATGCGGCCCAGCGAGCGGACGAGCCACTGCCCCTTCAAGGGCGACGCCCGCTACCGCACGCTCGCGGTGGACGGCCAAATCGTCGAGGATGCGGTCTGGAGCTACCCCGAACCGTTCGACGAATGCGCGGCCATCGCCGGCCATGCCGCCTTCTATGTGGGGAAGGTCGACTCCATCGAAGTGCTTCCCTGACGGGCTGCCGGCGCCCCCGGCCCCCCTTCGTCACCCCGGACCCCGATCCGGGGTCCACCCCTGACTCGCGATGCTGCCGTAGCCGGTGAAGAACGGGATCGACCGCCGAGGCTGCCGCCAGAACCAAGGTTGGGCCCCGGCTCGAGGGCCGGGGCGACGGTTGGGTGGCTTCGCTATCGGCTCCGGTCAACGACCGTTGGCATGAATCCGGTAGGGCCGTCGCCCCGGCCTCCGGCTGCCTCCGCCGCCGCCATTTCGTGAAAAATCGCCGGTATTTTCATTTTTTGTTCCAGGATGGGCTTGACATTTGGCGGTATGGTGTAGAATGAAAGTAGAGAGAGGCGGCTTCCGGGGCCGCCTTTCGGCGTTTCTGCAGAAAGCGACCGGCTGGGGGCTGTGAAAAAGACCCCGGCGGGAACGGACGGGCGAGGTGCGTCCGGCGTCTCGCGCGCGCAATCAGGTGCGCGAACCGCGCCGGCGCCGACACCCGCCCGTGCCCGCACGCGATACGCGCGAAACAGGGACACTCCTGTCCCGCCCTTTGCCCGAAAGGAGGCACGCATGACCGAAACCGACCCCCGCCGCCGAAACCCTCGCCGCAGCCCGGCGGAAACGGCCCGCATGACAAAACATGACATTTCGCCGGGGGTCGCCCCGGCCTCCGCCTGTCGCCGACCCGGCTTGTCGACATCGGCTATGATGCCGGCGACACGGACCTGCGCCGGAGCAGGCGGCGCGATTTGAACGGAAGGGTC
>JAJEAZ010000687.1 GCA_022824105.1 Alphaproteobacteria bacterium | reverse complement strand
CCGGTGGCTGCGCGCGGTGTTCACCTACGACGACGGTCACGGGAAGGGAAAACGGGCGGTGAGCGAGGCGGTCGAGGTGCTGCCCGCGAACACGGCTCCGACGTTCCCCACGGCGCTGGACCGCGAGGTGCCGGAGAACTCGCCGGGCGGCACGGCGGTCGGCGCGCCGGTGGCCGCGACCGACCCGGACGACGGCGCGTCGCTGTCCTACGCCTTCGTGCCCGGCGGGGACGAGGCGCTGTTTGGGATCGAGGCCTCGACGGGCCAGATCACCGTGGCCGATGGCGCGATGCTCGACTACGAGAGCGGGAACACGCTGTACAACGTCGAGGTCGGGGCGAGCGACGGCGAGCTTGCCGACACGGCATCGGTCAGGATCCGGGTCACGAACGCGGACGATGCGGGCAAGATCGCGCTGAGCGCGGACGTGGCGCGGGTGGGCGAGCAGCTGGCCGCGACGCTCATGGACCAGGACGGATCGAAGGAGGCGGGCAAGACGCGGCGCTGGCAGCGCTCGGGCGACGGCGGCGCATCGTGGACGAACATCGCGGGCGCGAGGACCCGGTTCTACACGCCGGTAGCGGCCGATGCGGGCAATCACCTGCGCGCCGTGTTCGCCTACGCCGACGGCCACGGACCCGGCAAGCGGGCCGAAAGCGCGGCGGTGGCGGTCGTCGGAGCCAACACCCCGGTGGTCTCGTTCGGCGCGGACACCTACACCGTCGCCCAGGGCGCATCGGTCGATGTCGCGGTGCTCCTGTCTCCGGCGGGCTCGGCGGCGCTCTCAGTCGAGGTCGTTGCGGGCGACTCGAAGCACACCGTCATGTTCCAGGCCGGAGTGGGCACGGCCAAGGTCGCCGTCGGCACGGCGGGGCTCTCGGCGTCCGACACCGTCGAGGTCCGGTTCGGCGATCTGCCCGACGGCGTGGCCGTGGGAGTGCCGGCGACCACGCGAGTCGTCGTCGCGGCGGTTGCGGGCGACAGGGCCGCCGCCGCGGTGGTCGACAACGGCGCGCCCGCCGAACTCGAAGTCGAGTTCGCGGCGGCGGCGTACACGGCGACGGCCGGGGCGCGAGGGACTGAAGTCACGCTGCGGATCAGTCCTGTGGCCGACCGGCGGGTGACGGTGCCTCTCACGGCCGTCATGGACCGGGGGATGACCACTTCCATCGCACCGGAGCCAGTCGTTTTCGAGCCCGGCGACTCGCTCGCGGCGTTCACGCTCGATATCCCGGCCGAAGCGCCGGCCGGCCTCATGGCGCTCGCGTTCGGGGCGCTGCCCGAAGCCGTGAGCGCGGGCACGGCCGCCTCCGCCAGGGTCCGGATCGCAGCGCGCGACGACGGCGCGCTCCGGGATGAGGCGTTAGACGTCGGCCTCGCGGTATTCGGGCGCGCCGTGGCCGAGGGCGCGCGACAGGCAGTCGGCGCGCGCATCGACGCCGTCATGCGGCCCGCGTCGGGCGGCTCGGTCGCGTCCGGTTCCCCCTCCGGTTGGGCGGGCCACGCCGCGGGAACGCTCGCCTCGCTGGCGGGCGTCTCGCTCAACCCGTCCTCGGCCGCCGAGATCGGACGACGCTCCGGGTCGCCCGAACTGCCCACGGGGCGCGAGGCGGCCCGGCGCCTGCTGCCGAGCGTCTCGTTCGCAACCTCTCTCGGGCCACAGTCCAGCCAAGGGCTGCCAAGGTTCGGGCTCTGGGCCGAAGGCTCCGCCCAATCGTTCCGCGGCGAGCCGGGCGTCGAATACGACGGCGGCCTGCGCGCGCTCACCATCGGGGCCGATGCCCGCATCGGTTCGTCCGCGCTGTTCGGGGTGTCGCTCATGCGCAGCGACGGCGACCTCGACTACGGCCACCGGTCCGTCGATGGCTCGCTCGGACACGCCATGAACAGCGTGCATCCCTACCTGTTTGTTCAGCCTTCCGCCGGCATCGGACTCTGGGCCATGGCCGGATACGGCGGCGGCGAAGTGGGGGACGACGACCATCGGGGGGACACCCGCGATGCTTCGCTCCGCATGCTCTCGGGCGGCCTCAACGCGCCACTCGCGCAACGGGGCGCGTTCGGCCTCGCGCTCAAGGGCGACGCGTTCACCGTCGGCATGCGCGCCGACGACGACCGGCGTGAAGGAACGGCCTCGCGCGCACGCGCCCTGCTCGAAGCATCGTGGACGGGCGGAGGCCTCAAGCTCGCCACCGCGGCCGGAGCCCGCTACGACGGCGGCGACGCCGACACCGGCGGCGGCGGCGAAACCGGCGCCTCGGTCGGTTACGCAGGCCGCGGGCTCGACCTCGACCTCCGGGGAAGGCTCGCGCTCGGCTCCGGCCGGCACCGCGAATGGGGCGCCGCGCTGCGGCTCGCGTTCGACCCCGGCACCCGGGGCGAAGGGTTCCGCCTCGCGATCAGCCCAAGCCAGGGCCACGACCGAAGCGGCGTCCACGGGCTAATGGACGGCCATGCGTTCCGGACCATGCCGGCCGGCGCACACGGACAATGGCGTCTCGATGCCGAGGCCGGATACGCGCTCAAGAACCCTGCGGGCGGAGGCGCGCTCGACAGCTACACCCGGCTATCCGCCCACGGAGGGAACCGGGCATGGTCGCTCGGGGCCGGATACCGCGTCGGCCAGACGCTCAGACTCGGCTTCGAGGGCTCGCGCAGCCAACTGCCCGGTCAACAACCCGACCTCGGAATCAGACTTGCGCTCGACTTCACGTTCTGAACCATCGGAAGCACCGCGAAAGGATACCGATGCACGCCGCGAAAACCCTGCCAAAATCAAGCCTTGACACCGGGCTTTTTCCCGTCATTCGACTCCGAGAATCCCGTAATTGCGGAACCGGGACTCCTTATCCCCTCGGACGGCAAGGACGGCAGATCGTGCAGCCCTGATTGAACTTACGAGATTCCTTGCCGTGATTTACTCCGTTCGAGGAGCGCTGTCCCAGCGACCGGGTGAGCCTGCGCCCGTTCTCGCGCCACTCAATCTGGAAGTTGCCGGTCTTCGGGTCCGGGAAAATCCTGACCCGGTTCCGGCCCCACTCGCCGGCGCCGTAGCTCCGCCGACTTCGTTTCGTGCGTGCCATCGTTCGATTCCTCCCTCGATTCGATGGACTGCACGATCTGCACGATGGGAAGTTCGCGGATAAAAGGCTTCTCCGCCAGTTGTTGCTCGAAGGCGGTTTCCGTCCCGGAAATCCGGTCACCGGGGCCGGACGGCGAGCGCACATCGACATCGGGGTCCATGTGCGCGGACCCGCGTTCGGGATGTGCACTCCAGCGACGGCGCATGCCGTTTGCAGGATTGCAGTTACACCACGGCCTCCGGGGCGGCTGCGCCGCGCCGGAAACGGAGGCCGTGGCCGGAGCGACCCCCCGCC
>JAJEAZ010000206.1 GCA_022824105.1 Alphaproteobacteria bacterium | reverse complement strand
TCCGGATGTCATCTACCTGTCGGTCACGGGCTACGGCCAGACCGGCCCCTGGAGCGACCGGCCGCTGACGGACTCCATCGCCCAGGCCGTCACCGGCATGATGTCGATGAACCGCGACAAGGACAGCCTGCCGCAGCGGGTCGGCATGATCGCCATCGACGTGATGACCGGCCTCTACGCCTTCCAGGCGGTCTCGGCGGCGCTCTTCGCCCGCGCGGTGCGAGGCGCGCCCGGCCGCTACATAGACATGAGCCTCCAGCAGTCGGCAGGCGCTTTCATGGCCGCCAAGATGATCGAATACCACCTTGAGGGACCGGTGCCGCAGGTCGTCGGCGTTCCCGTCGGGACCTTCGAAAGCGCGGACGGGTTCGTGAACATCAATGCGCGGCGCGAAAAGCATTTCGAGTCGCTCTGCAGGCTGGTGGGCCGGCCGGAGATGGCGGGCGATCCGCGCTTCGCCACCTACGATGCGCGGATCGAGAACGAAGCCGCCCTGCTGGCGGTGCTCCGTCCGCTGGTGGCGGAACGCTCCACCGCGGAGTGGGTGAAGCTGCTGGGCGAAGCGGACATCATCGCCGGGCCGGTCAACGATTTCGGCGCCTATTTCGAGGAGCCGCAAGTGCTCCATAACGAGTCCGTCGCCTGGCAGGAGCATGACGCGGTGGGCCGGGTGCCGATGCATGTGGTGCCGGGCGTCGAGACGGCCCCGGAGGGCAGTTTCCTCGCGACCGCGCCCGACCTCGGAGCGCATAGCCGCGCCGTGCTCCGGGAATATGGCTACAGCGACCGGGACATCGACAGCATGGCGTCCTCGGGCGCGGTCATGGACGGCGCGCAGACAGGCAAGCCCACGCGCCGGCGCAAGCCGCCGACTAGAGCCTGATCCCAAGGGCCTCGACTTGGGACTCATGTCTTCTTCTCGTCATGCCCGGGACTTGTTCCGGGCATCTCCCTCAACCGTTTCCGTCCAGCCAAGCGGCCGCATGGATGCCCGGAACAAGTCCGGGCATGACGAGAAGAAGACATGAGTCCCAAGTCGAGGCCCTTGGGATCAGGCTCTAGTCGGCGGCTTGCGCCGGCGCGTGGGCTTGGCCTGTCTGCGCGCCGTCCATGACCGCGCCCGAGGACGCCATGCTGTCGATGTCCCGGTCGCTGTAGCCATATTCCCGGAGCACGGCGCGGCTGTGGGCGCCCAGGTCGGGCGCAGTCGCGAGGAAGCTGCCCTCCGGGGCCGTCCCGACGCCCGGCACGACATGCATCGGCACCCGGCCCACCGCATCGTGCTCCTGCCAGGCGACGGAGCCGTTGTGGAGCACCTGCGGCTCCTCGAAATAGGCGCCGAAATCGTTGACCGGCCCGGCGATGATGTCCGCCTCGCCCAGCAGCGTCACCCACTCCGCGGTGGAGCGTTCCGCCACCAGCGGGCGGAGGACCGCCATCAGGGCGGCCTCGTTCCCGATCCGGGCGTCGTAGGTGGCGAAGCGCGGGTCGGCCGCCAGCTCCGGCCGGCCCACCAGCCTGCAGAGCGACTCGAAGTGCTTTTCGCGCCGCGCATTGATGTTCACGAACCCGTCCGCGCTCTCGAAAGTCCCGACGGGAACGCCGACGACCTGCGGCGCCGGTCCTTCGAGATGGTATTCGATCATCTTGGCGGCCATGAAGGCGCCTGCCGACTGCTGGAGGCTCATGTCTATGTAGCGGCCGGGCGCGCCTCGCACCGCTCGGGCGAAGAGCGCCGCCGAAACGGCCTGGAAAGCGTAGAGGCCGGTCATCACGTCGATGGCGATCATGCCGACCCGCTGCGGCAGCCCGTCCTTGTCGCGGTTCATCGACATCATGCCGGTGACGGCCTGGGCGATGGAGTCCGTCAGCGGCCGGTCGCTCCAGGGGCCGGTCTGGCCGTAGCCCGTGACCGACAGGTAGATGACATCGGGATTGACGGCGCGGACGCTCTCGTAATCGAGGCCGAACCGCGCCGTGACGCCCGGCCGGAACGCCTCCAGCACCACGTCCGCCTGCGCCGCAATCTTCGCCGCCGCGTCCCTCGCTTCCGGCTGTTTCAGGTCGAGGGCGAGCGAGCGCTTGCCCCGGTTCACCTGCAGGAAGAAGGCGGAGTAGGGGCCGTGCCGCTTGCCGATGCCGCGCCCCCAGTCCCCGCCCGGCGGCTCGATCTTGATGACATCGGCCCCGTGCTGGGCCAGCAGGAAGGCGCAATGCGGGCCTGCGACGCCCTGCGTCAGGTCGCAGACGCGCAGGCTGGCATAAGCGCGGTTATCGGTCGTCATTGCGGAACCTCCCGCTCCGGCGCACCGGTCCAGACAGGCCGGCCTTCGACCGGATATTGCGGGTCGTTGTAGCCCGGCGTCGAGGGATGGCCGGGCGCCACCAGACTGTCGATCAGCGCCTCGTCCTCCGCCGTGAAGGCACGGTCCAGCGCGCCCAGATAATCGCGCCACTGTTCGCGCGTCCTCGGGCCGCCGATCACCGATGTCACGAAGCGGTTGTTGAGCACCCAGAGCGTCGCGAACTGCGCCGCCGACATGCCGCGCCGCTCTGCGTGGGCGACCACCCGTTCCGCGATCTCCAGCGACTCGTCCCGGAGCTCCGTCTCATGGATGCGCCGGTCGCCGCGCGCCGCCCGGCTGCCGGTCTCCGGCTCGCCGCCGGGGCGGTATTTGCCGGTCAGAACGCCGCGCGCGACCGGGCTGTAGGGCACGACGCCGAGGCCGAACCAGTTGCAGGCCGGCAGGTGTTCTGTCTCCGGCATCCGGTTGACCGCGTTGTAATAGGGCTGGCTGGCGATCGGGCGCGGCGCCCCGAGCGCGTCGGCAATGCGGCAGAGTTCCGCGACCCGCCAGGACCGGTAGTTCGACACGCCGTAATAGAGCGCCTTGCCGGCGCGGATCAGGTCATCCATCGCCCGCACGGTCTCTTCGAGCGGCGTGTCGGGGTCTTCCTTGTGCAGGTAGTAGAGGTCGATGCGGTCGGTGCCGAGGCGTTTCAGGCTGGCCTCGCAGGCGCGCAGCATCCACTTGCGGGAGAGGCCGCCGCCATTGGGTCCTTCGCCCATCGGGTTGAAGAGCTTGGTCGCGATGACCCACTCGTCGCGGTCGCGCGCCACGGCCCGTCCGACGACCTCCTCGGAGCGCCCCCGGTTGTAGCCGTCCGCGGTGTCGATGAAGTTGACGCCCGCGGCCCTGGCATCCTCGATCATGGCGTCTGCGTCTTCGGGCGCCGTCGGCCCGCCGAACATCATTGCGCCCAGGCACAGCTTCGAGACCTTGAGCCCGCTCCGGCCGAGATTGCGGTATTCCACCCGGTTTTCCCCCATGCTTGCGCGCCCCTATATGGCCGAAGCGCCGCCGGCACGGCAAGTATCCGTCGCCACCGCCGCCAAGCCCGGTTTGCGCGTCGGCGCCGGGGCCAATAGGATGACCGGCATAACGCTCCGGCTGCCGGTCCGGGTGCAAGGGGCGGGCCTCGTGCCGGAGTGGGAGGGGAACCGGGGATGACCGTCGAGCCGCGCGCCTTCCGGGATACGCTAGGGCGCATGCCCACCGGCGTGACCGTGATTACGACCACGGCGCGGGACGGGGAAATGCACGGCGTGACCATCGGCTCCTTCAGCTCTCTCTCTCTGGAGCCGCCGCTGGTGCTGTTCTGCCTCGACAAGGACGCCAATTGCCGCCAGGCGTTCCTCGACAGCACCCACTTCGCGGTCAACGTGCTGGCGGAGGACCAGTCGGCGATCTCCTCGATGTTCGCCACCAAGAACGCGCCCCGCCCCTGGCAGGAGCTCGACTTTTTCATCGGCGAGGCGAGCGGCGCGCCGCTGATGGCGGGCGTCGTCGCGCAGATCGAATGCACCACCGAGGCCATCCATGACGGCGGGGACCACGATATCCTGATCGGCCGCGCAAGGACGCTGGCGACAGACGATGAGGGCCGTCCGCTGATCTTCTTCGCGGGCGGCTATCGCCGGCTCGACACCGACGGCTCCTCATAGGCCCACTCCCGGCGGACCGAATCGTCGGTTTCCGCAGGCAGCCGCTTTCGCCTGAGTTCGTCGAATTCCGGTGAGGGCAGCAGCTCCCGCAGCGCCCAGACGGCGGCGCCGCGCACCAGCGGCGCGGTGTCGTCGAGCGCCTGCCTTGCCGTCGGGACGAGCCCGGCGTCGCCGCTGTTGCCGATGGCGATCAGCACGTTGCGCAGGAAGCGGTTGCGCCCGGTGCGCTTGATCGGGGATCCGGCGAACACCTGCCGGAACCCCGCCTCGTCGAGGCCGGCGAGGTCGGCGAGCTTGGGCGCGGTCAGCTCGATGCGCGGCAGCAGGCCCGGTTCGCGGGCGCGGGCGGCGAACTTGTTCCACGGGCAGACGGCCAGGCAGTCGTCGCAACCGTAGACCCGGTTTCCCATCGCCCGGCGGAACTCGTGCGGGATGGGCGCCTTGTGTTCGATCGTGAGGTAGGAGATGCAGCGCCGGGGATCGAGCCGGTAGGGGGCGGTGAAGGCCCCGGTCGGGCAGACGTCGAGGCAGGCGCGGCAGCTTCCGCAGCGGTCCTCATGCGGTTCGTCCGGCTTGACCGCCAGCGTCGTGAAGACTTCGCCGAGGAAGAGCCAGGAGCCGAACCGGCGCGATACGAGGTTGGTGTGCTTGCCCTGCCAGCCGAGACCCGCGGCCTCCGCCGCCGGCTTTTCCATCACGGGCGCGGTATCGACGAACACCTTGACCCCGCCGCCATGGGTCTCGACCAGCCAGCGGGCGAGCCGTTTCAGCTTTCGCTTGACGACGTCGTGGTAGTCGCGCGCCGTGCGGGCATAGACCGAGATCGCGCCCCGCTCCCTTTTCGGCAGCAGGTCGAGCGGGTCGGTCGCCGGCCCGTAGCTCATGGCCAGCGCGATCACGGTCCGTGCTTCGGGCCAGAGCGCGTCGGGGCTCGAACGCCGTTCCTCATGCGCGGCGAGCCAGCCCATGTCGCCGCAGCGTCCTTCCGCCAGGAACGCGCGCAGGTTGCGGCGGACCTCAAGGCGCGACGCCGCCGGCGCAAAGCCGACGGCGTCGAAGCCGAGCGCCAGCGCATAGTCCCTGATTGCCGGGCCGGCCGGCGCTGGCGACGCCGGCCCGGCAGCCGCCATCAGAAGGGCGGGTTCTGCGCCGCAAGCATCCCGTAAAGCATCGGGATCGAGAGCATGGTGTTGGTGCGCGAGAACAGGAGCGCCCGGCGCGCGGCCGGAGGCTTCTGGTCGTCCGGCGCATCCACGATGCCCAGCGCGATCTTCTGGCTGGGCCAGATCACGAACCAGACATTGAAGGCCATGATGAGGCCGAGCCACATGCCGATGCCGATGAAGGCGCTGACGCTGCTGCCGTCGGTCAGGCCGATGGCGAGCCAGTCGCCGAAGGTGCCCTGCATCAGGGCCAGCAACAGGCCCCAGAGGACCGTCGAGGCCGCCGACCAGCGGAACCAGAACAGCACCGCCGGAGCGATGTGCTTGCCGATGGCGGGTTTCATCTCATCGGGGATCTTCGGCATGGTCGGGACCTGCACGAAGTTCAGGTACCAGAGCAGGCCGATCCACATCACGCCGCTCAGCACATGGAACCATCGAACGAGATGGAGAAGGAATTCATTTT
>JAJEAZ010000328.1 GCA_022824105.1 Alphaproteobacteria bacterium | reverse complement strand
CGCGTAACCCGCGTGACCGAAACGCAAAAACGTTCCGGCCCGGCAAGCAAGACGATCCCTGCCGAACACGGAGAACCAACATGAACTAGGGCACACCAAATCCCGACTTGACTGCAAATGCCTCATAAAAGGATGAGGAGGTGGGGTGTTCAGGCCTTTGCACCCCCAACCCCCTCATCCCGAGTAGGCGCGCTTGCGCGCCGTATCGAGGGAGCCGTATCGAGGGGCGGCGACTTTGTCAGGCGGCAGAGTCGAGCGCGTCGCCGCCGAGATTGGCGTAGACCCGGACCAGCATCCGCTTGAGGGCGGCGGCTTCGTCCGCCGTGAAGCCGGCCAGCGCCGTCGCCTCGTAGCGCCGGGCGACCGGCACGATGGCCCGCGCCGTCGCGCGGCCGACCGGCGTCAGGGCGACGGCGACAACCCGCCCGTCGGCCTCGGGACCGCGCCGGCGGGTCACGAGTCCGCGTTCTTCCATCTTGCCGATCAGCCGCGACAGGGTGGAGATGTCGATAGAGGTAAGCCCGGCCAGGTCGCTGATCCGCAGGCCGTCGCGATGCTGGAGCGCGGCCAGCACCCGCCACATCTGCAGGGTGACGCCGTGGGGCGCGATCTCGCGCGAAAACGCCGCCGCCAGCTCCACGCCCGTGCGGTTGATGAGATAGGGCAGATAGGCGGTGAGGTCGAAAGACAAAGCCGCTACGCCGCCTTGAGCTGCGCCCGGCGCGCGTTGTGCTTGCCGTCGAAGTGGGGCGCGACCTCGTCCATGAACAGGTGCATCTGCTCCTCGACGACCGCCTTGTCCTTGTTGCCGACGTTGAAATAGAGGATCACCTCGTCGATCCCGGCCTCCTCGACCTCCTTGAGCTTGTCGATCACCTTCTGGGGCGGGCCGAGCAGGATGGATTTGTCGGTCAGGTCCTCGCCCTTCATATTCTCCAGGATGTCGATGATCTTGCGGAAATAGTGCATGGTCGGCGGCGCCTTGGCCGGGTCGCCGGTGAAGGCCGGCAGGCAGCAATAGTTGAAATAATCCATCTGCCTGTCGCGGCCGTAGCTGTCGTCCTCGTCGATATAGATGAAATAGCTGCACATCTTGCGGCCCGGCTCGGTGCCGGCGCGCGCGCAGGTCTCGCGATAGGCTTCGGCCGCCTTGTCGAGCCCGCCATACATCATGCCGGCGGCGAACGGCGCCCAGATGACGTTGGTGCCGTGGCGCGCCGCGATCTCCAGCGAGGTGTTGGAGAAGGACGCCGTGTAGAAGGGGATCGGCTTCTGCACCGGCTTCGGCGTGATCTCCATTTCCGGGATGTCGTGGAATTCGCTCTTGTGCGACCACGGCCCGTCGCCCCAGGCCTTGAGGATGATCTCGATGGAGTCCTCGAAATATTCCGCCGATTTCATGTAGTCGGCGCCGAAGGGCGCGTATTCCCGGCGGTCGTAGCCGCGCCCGGCGGCGAAATCGACCCGGCCGCCCGACAGCAGGTCCAGCGTCGCCCAGGTCTCCGCGACATGGACCGGATGGTGCAGCGGCAGCACGGCGACCGCCGGCGCGAGGCGGACATGGCGCGTTTCCGGGACGATGCTGGCGAGCAGCAGGTCCGGCCGCGAGTTCACGCCGAGGGAATCGAAATGGTGCTCGCCGATCCAGACCGAGTGGTAGCCCAGCCGGTCGGCCAGGATCGCCTGTTCGCGGATATCGAGCACGAAATCGTTCGGCGTGCGCGGATTGTCCGGATAGTGGTTGTCGCTGAGCGTGAAATAGCCGAATTCCATGACCGTCGCTCCCGTTTGTCACGCGATATTTGCGTTTGCAAATATTCTGCACGGATACTTGCCGGTGTCAAGCCTGTCCTTTCCGGGCGGCGGGTACTGAGTCGGTTTGGAATCGTTCGATGCGCCGCAGCGTCCGGCAACCCTCCCTTGTCGCCCCGGACGGAGCGGCCTGCCCCGGACCCCGATCCGGGGAGCGACGATCCGGGAACCAGAGCCACGGGCAGAAGCCTGTCGGGTCGGCCCTGGACCCCGATGGGGTGGACGCCTCCTGCCGACGGCATCGCTATGTGCCAAGGTGGCGGTGTTGAACAACCCCACGAGGAGGAGGCGTCCATGGGACAGGTTAGCATGATCGGGATCGATCTGGCGAAGAACAGCTTTCAGCTGCACGGGATGCATGCGGACGGATCGGTGTCGTTCCGCCGGAAGCTGGGCCGGGCGAAGTTGCTGGCGTTCGTGGCCGGTCAGCCGCGCTGCACGGTGGCGATGGAAGCGTGTGGCGGGGCGCATCACTGGGGCCGGGAGATCGGCGCTCTGGGCCATGAGGTGCGCCTGGTGCCGCCGATCTACGTCAAGCCCTACGTCAAGCGGCAGAAGAACGACGTGACGGACGCCGAGGCGATCTGCGAGGCGGCGTCGCGGCCGACCATGAACTTCGTGGCGGTCAAGACGCAGGAGCAGCAGGCGCGCATGATGCTGTTCCGGACGCGCGATCTTCTGGTGCGCCAGCGCACCCAGACGATCAACGCCCGGTAATGATTGGGGCGCGGCCATCTGGCGGAGTTCGGCGTGGTGGCGCCCAAGGGTCCGGTCCATGTTCGCCGGCTGGCGCTGGCGATCGGGGATCCTTCGACGGACCTGCCGGAGGCGGTGCGCGCGCTGGGCGGGCTTTTGCTCGGGCAGATCGCCGGTTTCGACGAGGAGATCGCCGGCCTGGAGAGGAAGGTGCATGCCGAAGCGAAGCAGGACGAAGACGCAGTGCGGCTGATGAGCGTGCCCGGGATCGGGCCGGTGATCGCCCTGGCGATCCAGGCGTTCGCGCCGCCGATGGAGGGCTTCGAGCGGGGCCGGGATTTCTCGGCCTGGCTCGGCCTGGTGCCGCGCCAGCACACGACCGGCGGCAAGCCGCGGCTGGGCCGGATATCGAAGATGGGCCAGCGCGACCTGCGGCGGCTTCTGGTGGTCGGCGCCCCATTTCGTTCGGGGTCGGTGATCCGCAACGCGGTGCGCAGCGGCCGGTTCCACGATCCGTGGCTCGCCGGGATGCTGGCGCGCAAGCCGAGAAAGCTGGTCGCGGTCGCCCTGGCGAACCGGATGGCGCGCATCGCCTGGGCCTTGATGACGAAACAGGAGAGCTACCGGGCGCCTGCGCCGGCCGCCGCCTAGAGCGGCTCCGGTACGCAGACGCCGTCGGGGATGCGGGCAGGTCGGAGGACGGGTAAGGGCAAACGGTCGACGAGACGGGATCGGGAAAACCATTTTAGAGCCGGGGTGCCCCAGAGCACGTGACCCCGATTTGGACCCGGTCCGCGTATCTCCATACAGGCCCGCGGCACACAAAGCGCCGCATCGAGAGGCCGGACACACGACTGCACCTGACCGCATGACCCGGACCGGACCAAAAACCGCTTGCATCCAGGGAGGCGTCCACACACGGCTCTCCCGTTGGTCGGCCGGGGTGACATTTCGGTATGTCGGCGAAAATATCGGGCTCTGTCCGGACCGAAACTTCAAACCGGTTCACCACCGGGCGGCGCGTCGCCTTGACAGCGAATGACCGGCCTTGGCTACTGGTCGAATGGAAAAGATCGATGCATCCGACTTCGAGGCCCGCTGCCTGGCCCTCCTCGACCGCGTTCAGGCGACCGGCGAGCGTATCGCGATCCTGAGCCGGGGCCGTCCCGTCGCCGTACTTGCACCCTGCAGCCCGGCGGACTCCGTATGTCCCGGGGCGGACCTCGAAGGCACGGTCGAGGCCGCCGGCGACATAGTCTCCCCGGCGGTGCCGGAAGAGGATTGGGACAGCCTGAACTGACCGGCCGCCGTCCCGCCCGCCGCCCGAAGACCGGCCGCGCCCGGCCCGCCGCCCCATCCCGACCCGAGGAGCGCGCCGCCATCGCCGAAAAGCCCGCCGCCGCCGATATCCTGCTGCCGCTCGCCTTCGTGCCGCTGTGGTCGACCGGCTTCATCTTCACCAAGCTGGGCATCCCCTACGCCGAACCGCTCTCCTTCATGGCGGTTCGCTTCGCCATCGTGGTGCCGCTGATCTTCGGCCTGGCGCTCGTCATGCGCGCGGCCTGGCCGTCGCGGGCCGAGGCCGGCCACAGCCTGGTCGTCGGCATCCTGCTGCACGGCTTCTATCTCGGCGGCGTGTTCATCGCGTTTGCCGAGGGGGTGCCGGCCGGCGTCGCCGCGCTCATCGTCTCGCTCCAGCCGGTGCTGACGGCGACCGCGGTCGGCGCGGTGCTCGGCGAGCGGGTCCGCCCGGTCCAGTGGCTCGGCCTCGCGCTCGGGCTTGCCGGCGTCGCCATGGTGCTGTGGCGCAAGATGGGGCTGGACGGCGGCCTGGAGGCCGAGGGCAGCCTCATCGGCTACGGCTTTGCGGCGGTTTCGCTGCTCGGCATCACGGCCGGCACGATCTACCAGAAACGCTTCTGTGCGGACGTCCATCCCGCGTCCGGCGGCGTGTTCCAGTATGCGGCGGCCGGCGTGCTCGTTGCCGTCGGCGCGGAACTGACCGAGACCTGGCGGGTCGATTTCACCGCCCCGGAATTCCTGATTTCCCTGTTCTGGCTCGCGGTCGTGCTGTCGATCGTGACGGTCTGGCTGCTCATGGTGATGATCCGGCGCGGCGCGGCGAGCAAGGTCGCCAGCCTGTTCTACCTGGTGCCGGCCTTCGTCGCCTTCTTCGCCTGGCTGCTGTTCGGCGAGACCCTCGGCCCGCTGGCGCTCGCCGGCATGGCGGTGGCCGTCCTGGGCGTCGCGCTGGTGAACCGGTGACGGGCGCGCAGAACCGGCGGCCTTTTTTCGGAGCGCGCGGCGCTCCCCGGATCGGGGTCCGGGGCTGCACGAGAGGGGTATTGGGGGAGCGGCGTTTCCGATTTCCGTGACAGGAGGACGCGCGCAGCGCCTGGCGCCGCTCCATGTCCGGCAATTTCAAAATGAATCGCTACCCGCGCCGGAAAAGCCTTGACATCCGCAACACGAACATTACATGAACATACTTGCGGCTTCGGCATGCGGTTTGCGGCGGCGCGCGGCCGAACGGCGGCGCCATCGCCGCGAATCGCGATGGGCCATGACGGAACATGACATTTCATGACACATCGCGACGCCCCTCCCTCCCCGTCCCTTCGGCTTCGCTCAGGGCAGGCTATTTCGACCGGAGCCCCGGCCTCCGGCCGGGGCGGAGCGGAGAAACCTGATCGGCGCGCCGTCGACGCCACAGGCTCCGGCGTTCAGCCGGCCTCCGTCGCCGGCCGGATTTCTCCGCTACGCGGCTGACGCCGCTCCGGTCGAAATGACGGGGGAAGGCGGAGCGGCACGAAACATGACCGATCATGACGGAACATGACATTTCATGACACATCGCGACGCCCCGATTTCCTCTTGCTGCCGCCCCGGCCGGCCGCGGCGGGCGGAGCGGTCCCGGGCCGGAGTAGCCGGGGCCGGAGGCTTTATGACAACATTCCTCGCCGCGTCTTTTTTCGAGAGACAGACCGGTCTGTCCAGTCAAGCGGCCGGGACGGAAGGGAGCGAACATGACAAATCATGACATTTCATGACATGACGCAGACCGCTGAACGGACGGATGCCCGGGACCCGGCGCAGTAGCTGCGCATCGCCGGCCCGAAATCGACCGCGCGCGCCCTCGTCCTTTCCAACGGCCCGCCCGGTCCGGCATAGTGGCTCGCGACGGCTCCCCGTCCCTCCGCCCGGGCCGCAAATCCGGGACAGGCCGGGGAACAACCGGAAGAACCGTCCATAAAAACCGATCATGTACCGCTTCGACCTTACCGATTCCTATATCCCGGCCCAGACCGACGATGTCGTGCTCGAAACCACGGTCGGCGGCATCCTGCGCGAGGCGGCGCGGTGGCGCGGCGATGCGCTGGCGCTGGTCGAGGTCGACGAACGGGGCGAGAACCTGCGGCGCTGGACCTTCGCCGAATTGCTGGCCGACAGCGAGCGCCTCGCGGCGGCGCTGGCCTCGCGCTATGCGCCGGGCGAGCGGGTCGCCGTCTGGGCGCCGAACGTGCCGGAATGGGTGCTGATGGAGTTCGCCTGCGGCTTCGCCGGCCTGGTCCTGGTGACCGCCAACCCGTCCTACCAGACGGCCGAGTTGCGCTATGTCCTGGAGCAGTCCGGCGCGTCGGCCCTGTTCTCGGTCAAGAGCTACCGCGGCAACCCGATGGCGCAGATCGGCGCCGCCGCGGCCGGCGGCCTCGACGCGGTGCGCGAGATCGTCGACCTGGACGATCCGGCGGCGCTGTTCCGCACGGGCAGCCGGCCGGTGGACCTGCCCGGGGTCGCGCCGGGCGACGCGGCGCAGATCCAGTACACCTCCGGCACCACCGGCTTTCCCAAGGGCGCGGTGCTGTCGCACCGGGCGCTCACCAACAATGCCCGCTTCTTCGCCCGGCGCACGAATACGCGGCCGGATTCGGTGTGGGCGAATTTCATGCCGATGTTCCACACCAGCGGTTGCGGCATGATCACCCTCGGCGCGCTCCAGGCCGGCTGCCCGGTGTTCCTCGTCAAGCAGTTCGACCCGGCCGCCGTGCTGCGCCTGTTCGAGCGCGAGAAGGTGACGGCGGTTCTCGGCGTGCCGACCATGCTGGTCGCCATGATGGAGTGCCTGGACGCGACGCCGTTCGACGTGTCGTCGGCGGAGGTCGCGGTCTCCGGCGGCTCGATGGTCGCGCCCGAACTGGTGCGCCGGACCGTCGAGCGCTTCGGCTGCGCCTTCCAGACGGTTTACGGCCAGACCGAAGCTGCGCCGCTCATCACCCAGCACCACGAGGGCGAGAGCCTCGAGACCGTCTGCAACACGGCCGGCCTGCCGATGCCGCAGACCGAGGTTTCGATCCGCAGCGTGGATGGCGGGAACCGGGTCCTGCCCGTCGGTGAGGTCGGCGAAATATGCACGCGCGGCTACTGCGTGATGATCGGCTACCACGACAACCCTTCGGCGACCGCGGACGCCATCGACGCGGACGGCTGGCTGCACACGGGCGATCTCGGCACGCTCGACCGGCAGGGCTATCTGCGCATCACCGGGCGGGTGAAGGAGATGATTATCCGGGGCGGCGAGAACCTGTTCCCTGCCGAGATCGAGAACACGCTGCTGGAGCATCCCGACGTGGCCGAGGTCGCCGTGGTCGGCCTGCCGGACGACAGGTGGGGCGAGATCGTCGCCTGCTTTGTGCGCATGGAGCCCGGCCGGGAGATGGACCCGCAGGAACTCCGCCGCCACTGCCGCGCCCATCTCTCGCCGCAGAAGACGCCCGTCGTCTGGCGCGAGGTCCCCGCCTTCCCGCTGACCGGCTCCGGAAAGATCCGGAAGTTCCAGTTGGTGGAGGACTATGCGGCGGAGACCGCGTAGCTATGCGACGCTACAGGCTCCGGTAAACCGCCGTCTCGAAGTCGAGGTAGAGCGGCAGGGACTTTTCGTCGGCGAAGGGCAGGACCTGGGTGAGGTAGGCCCCGCCGATGCCCTTGTGCGGGTCGATCCAGAAATAGGAGTTGGCGAGGCCGGCCCAGGCGAGGCTGCCGGCCGTCCGGCCCGTCGGCGCCTCCTCGTTGTTGATCATGAAGGTCAGGCCCCAGGTCTTCTCCATGCCGGGGAAGAACTCCGCATCGTTGGAGTAGGGCGGCATCGCCGTCGCAAGATTGACGACCCGGTTGTCGCCGATGCTGTTGACCGACATGGCCTCCACGGTCTCGGGCCGGAGCACCCGGTGGCCGTTCGCCGCGCCCTTGTTCAGGATCATGCGGATGAACTTGAGATAGTCGCTGACGGTGGAGTAGAGGCCGCCGCCGCCCATCTCGAACTCGGGATCCTGCTCGACGGTGAACTCCATCCCCATCCAGGCGCCGTCCTCGCCGCGCACATGCACGGTCGCCATCCGCTCCTGCATGGCCGGCGTGATCCGGAAGGCGGTGTCGCCCATGCCGAGCGGGTCGAAGATGTTTTCCTTCATGTATTGCCCGAGCCGCTGCCCGCTCACCGCCTCGACCATCTTGCCGGCCCAGTCGATGCCGATGCCGTAATCCCAGCGCTCACCCGGATCGAACAGCAGCGGCGTCGTCAGCGCGGCATTCTCGCAGCTGGTGATCTGGGGCACGCTCTTCGCCTCCTGGTAGGCGAGGATGTCCGTGTTCCAGATCTCGTAGACGAAGCCGGAGGTGTGGGTCAGCAGGTGGCGCAGCGTGACCGGCCGCTTCGGCGGGCGCATCTTCGGCTGGCCGTCATCGTCAAAGCCTTCCAGTACGCCGACTTCGCCGAGCCAGGGAATGACCGCGCTGGCGGGCCCGTCGAGCTCCAGCCTGCCCTGCTCGACAAGCTGCATGGCCGCCGCCCCGGTGACGGCCTTGGTCATGGAGGCGATCCAGCCGACCGTGTCCGGCGTCATGGCGGTGCCGCTGCCGACCGCGCGCTCGCCGAACCCGCCCTCGTAGACGGTTCCCTCCGCCGTCGTCGCGCCCGCCACGACGCCGGGCACATCGCCCCGCGAAACCGCAGCCTCCAGGATTCCGTCCACACTGTCCTTGAGCGCCATGGGAGCCTCCCGCCGAACCGGCCCGTTTTCGATGGGTGGTGGGCGCACTAGGACTCGAACCTAGGACCCGCTGATTAAGAGTCAGCTGCTC
>JAJEAZ010000210.1 GCA_022824105.1 Alphaproteobacteria bacterium | reverse complement strand
GTCGATCCCGCGCCAGCGGCAATAAACCGCCAGCAACGCGGAACTCGTCGAGATAGCGAGAATCAGGACCGGAAGCACCGGACCCAGCCGATCGTTCAGAAACTCGGCCAGCACAGCCACCAGGACGGTGCTGCCGCCGTCGACGGGCACGGGCATCAGGAACAGAAGCAGACTCAGCAGGGAGGGGACTGCAAACCTGAGCACCGATTTCAGGCTAAGTGAAGGATCTGACGGGGATTCCATCGAACTGGCCGGTCTCCGAAAAACGCGCATCATACCAGCGAACCGCGTTTTGGCCAGTGCAACCCGCGCGCAGAAGGATGAGGGTATTGGTGCCCAGGGGCTGAATGATAAATTTCCCTAAATAATTGTTAATTAAGATATTTTTAGGGTATCCAACCCCGAGGGGCAACAATTTGTGCAACACATATTCAGGGAAAAGTTGGCAGGCATCGAATTCATCCCTTGGACTCACGCATACAGTATATCCAACGGCAAATCCGAAATCTCAGAAAGAATTGGTCAGCTACAGGATCGGGATCGCTCCACTGCGGATAGTACCGATGAAACCAGATCGCGAACTGTGGCGATCCTGTTCAACTCGGCTTCGTCGAGTTCTACCGCAAAGCACTCCTCGATTTCAAAGACAACCTCGAACAGCGCGAGCGAGTCAAGTTCGAGACCGGCGATGTCGGTGTCGAGATCGACCCCGTCGCTGGTTGGGGCCTCCGCATACCGGGCGAGCAGTTGCAGAATTTTGGTGGTGATTTTCAGTTTATCGGACATGATTGCCTCCTCCGGCTGTTGATTACATTAATCCGCGCTCGGCCAGCGAGACGACCTGAGAACTGCCGACGATAAAGTGGTCGAGGACGCGGACGTCGATGGTTTCGAGGGCGAAGCGCAATTTGCGCGTGATGGCGATGTCGGCCTGGCTTGGTTCGGCGATGCCCGACGGGTGGTTGTGGGCCAGGATCACCGCGGCGGCGTTGTAGGTCAGGCAGCGTTCGACGACTTCCCGGGGATAGACCGCGGCACCGTCGATCGTGCCCTGAAACAGTTCGTCGAGCCGAAGGATGTGATGCTGGTTGGTCAGGAAGATGCAACTGAAGATCTCGCTCTTGCAATAGCGGAAACGGGCGCGCAGATATTCCCTGGTCGCCTCGGAACTGCTCAGCACGTCTCGGTTCTGTACTTCGGCATACAACTGGCGGTGACCGAGTTCGCGCATCGCCGCCAGACTCGCGGCCTTGGCCGGACCGATACCCGCCATGCGTGCGACCTGCCTGAAATCGGTTGACAGCAAGCCGACGAGGCCGTCGAAGCGGCGTAGCAGATCCCGCGCCAGGTCGAGCGCCGACTTGCCGTTCACGCCCCTGCACAACAACAGCGACACCAGTTCGGCATCGCTGAGATTCTTGGCCCCCACCTCAAACAGTTTTTCCCGCGGCCTTTCCAGCAAGGACCAGCTATTGTGTGGCATGACAGCTCCTGTTATTGGAAATGAATGAACCGGACACCCTCCGGTATCCCGAATGACACAGGAAGAAAGCTCAACGGCCTCTTTGTGGAGCAATGCATGGAAGGGGTGGAGGGAGGCTAGAAGAACGGGTCTCAAGACAGACTTTCCGGAACCGGAGTAGCTCTACTTTCCCTTAGCGAATGCCCCTTCAAAAAGATAAGCGAGGCGGGCTAACCCCAAGCCTGCGGGCCGCGGCCAACAGCAACTTTCGGCGGATTTGGGATTATCTTGGTCATGCGGCGCACCCGCGAGGTGAGGGTTTAGACACTAGGCATTTTGCTATTTTTACCAATTGGGTTGTTCCGCTCTTCTATCCGGATTCAATCCTTATCCGGGAATGAGGAAACATCAAGAGTAGCGGTAACCGGCGGCATTTAAGTATGGGCAGGGGGAATACTAGCGTCTGTCAAGATAAGATCATCTCCAGGTAATCGGCCGAGAAGTTCCTTCAACGAACTCCCATAGAATTCCGGTGGTTCAACGTCTCTAATTTCACCGAAATGCCTTGAACCGAATGCCTGCCACCATTCCAATTGATTGTGTGCCGCAGCGTACAGCATCGTTCCAAACGTCGTCGGCCAAACCATGCAATAAAACAACAACCTTTCTTGTCCTTCTTGGTTGATTCTGGTGCTATCGGTGTTGAATTCAGAAATGAGTCCATTTCGCTTCAGCACTTGCAAGTCCAGGGCTGACTTGTGAGGATCAATTCCGGCAACGAACACCTCCTCCACTTCAATGAGGGCAACGTTAATACTATTGTTGCCTCTAGCGTGATTCTCTTCCCGGATTCTTTCTATGGAGCGGTAAATGTTGTAGTGCAGCTTGAGCTGCCTGGAAGCGAGAGACTTCACGACATCCACAAAGGGAGCCGTCTCGTCGTCAAGCCCATCCATGCTGCGTGAAGCAGCCAAAAGGCCAGCGTAATACTCTACGCAGACAGTGCTTTCTGAAAATGCGCCATTCCACAGAATGTCCCGAGCGACGCGCAAGTTGGCACGTTTACCATCATTTATATCTTTTACCTTCTCTATGGCTCGACTGATTAACCTATCGCGCCCAGCCTGATAAAGCTTCTTGAGATCATCACCGAGCGCGTCTACGGTCGGTCCCAGAAGCTTATTGCCAGCCCAAGCCGCTACTGCCACGGCTGCCGTTCCTGGTTCAACAACCATAATCGAAGTTGTCCTGATTGATATTTACTTGGTGTCTGTAAATCAGTCCGCAGCCAATTATTCCAATGTTCAATCCTATGGCATCAATTCATATACTGCGAAAAATTGATGCCATTCAACAGGAAGCTAACACAAAACGAATCGATTCCCAATCCCGAGTGCGATTACGCCGCGAAGTCTGCAAAACATCGAACCGAGGTAACGCTGGCAACATTCAGGGGTCACGGTAGGGCTTGCCGGAATCGTAACCGGTGACGGTGCCAGCGGACGGGTCGATGATCTTTTCGATGTCATCAACGAAGCCCTGTGTCCTCATCATCGCGAAAATCCTGATGGTCGCGCCTGGAAAGCGTTCTTGCAGGAGGTTGGCGCAAGCCACGGTCGTCGAGCCCCTGGTCAGAACGTCGTCGACAAGAGTGATCTGGACGGGGGCCAGCATGTCTGCCCGTATACGCATGGACGCCATGTGTTCCGGAATCAGGGGACGTTCGCCAGTGCGCGAAGTCGATGATTTGCGCACGGCGATGGTTCGTTCGATCAGAGCGCAAACTTCAGCGCCGAATCCATGGGCAGCCAAGATGTCAGCGATCACCTTTGACGGCCAAAGCGCGTTTTCGGCGAGAGGCGCGCTTCGCGGCACCGGCACCAGCGTCACTTCCGGATTGAGGAATGGCCGCAGAATCCGGGCGCGTGTTTCCCCCAGGTGCCTGATCGCGCTTTCCATGACAGCGACCCTGCCAGCCTTGATGGAACCGCAGATACTCCGGGATTGAACGGAAAGTTCGCTTGCGCCCCGCGGAGAGTAATTCGCAAAGGTGCCGTATTCATACCTAGAAGACACTTGGGCTGCCGACGGTGAAGCTCGGGATATCGTAAATGACATCCGGCAGATCTTCCCGGCGCAACACTTGCGCGCCGTAGTCAATCATCTCTCTGGGCCAGCTCAACTCGTCGTTTTCCGCAACGTTCTGCATGATATAGACGAGTCTCCCGAGCCTGATGGCTTCCCATCCCTGATGTCGGGACCCGCTTTTTTCTCCGGCTTCCACAACCACGGTTGCGTCGCTTATGAGGGCCATGGTCCGGTTTCTTCGCGGGAAGTTCTCCCGCCTGGAGGGGTGCCCCTCCGGAAATTGGGAGACGGCGAGGTGATCGCGCTTGATTGTGTCGAGGAGGTCTTGATGCTGGGCCGGGTAGGCCTTTGACAATGGTGTTCCAAGGACCGCAATGGTCTTTCCGCCCATCCCTATCGCGGTTTCATGCGCGACAGCATCAATTCCCTCGGCCAGCCCGCTAACGACGGTGATACCGTGTTCGACCAGGGCTTTGGCGAAAGACCGGGCTCGAGCCAAGCCTTCCGGGCTTGCCTTGCGCGAGCCAACGATTGCAACGCGCTGCCCCTCGGTAAGCAATGACGGGTCGCCCGCCAGGTGGAGTTCGTCTGGAGCGTTCTTCGCTTCGTACTCTGTCAATTGGCCCAGCAGGTCGCTGGTTTTGAATACCCTGCCCATAGTTGTGGCCCTCTCTCCGATTGATGGTATAGAACCCAGGCTCCGCATTCCACCTGCATGTGGATTCGAAACAGCGTTGAAAATCCTCGTAAAGCTTCAAGCCTTCCTGACCGTCCAGAGCACCTTGCCGACAATGTGGGCGTCTTCCACCCTGACCGTGTAGTTCTCGTACTCCGGATTTGTTGATTTCAGCCACAGCACTGGTTCCCCGCGTCCGTCCGTGCCCATTTCAACGCGTTTGACCACCAGGCCGTCCCCGTCCCACAGCACGAACAGTCCTCCGGCGGCGGGCTCCTGCTTGGATGTGTCGATCAGCAGGCGGTCGCCATCGGACAGCTCCGGCTCCATGGACATCCCCCTGACCCGCAAAACCCGCACTGCGTCCACATCGCCGCCGGCCTCATAGCGGATCATCGCCTCCGGCAGATGCCAACGGGCCCTTTCCTCGATATGCCCGCTGGCAATAGCCCCGGGGCCTGCCGCGGCGTCAACGATCATTTCCGGCACAGTGGCCAGGGGCTCCACGTGTTTTTGGGGTTTTGGGCTGCTCCGGGGCCGGGTGGATTTCCGCTTGCGCCGGGCCGGGCGTTCCGGATGGTGCAGCTCTTCCGCGTCGCAATCCAACAATTCAGCCAGGTTCGCCGCGTCGCGGTGACCGAGGACTTTGGGCGTGTCGCGCTCCAGAAAGCCATGCATGTAGCTCACGTTGCGCCCAATGGCAATGGATGCCTCGCGCATGTTCATGCCGCGCTTCCAGAGCAGGTCGCGGATTTTCTGTCGCACCGGGTCGCTTTGCATGGTTTTGGTACTCGCTTCTGGCGTAGATAATAGCATTATCACTATAACAAACTATTGTCAACGATGTTCCCAGCCTTTATGTTCCGCTCCATGCAAGCACTTCCACGCCAGTTCCGCAACGCCGTCAACGCTTTTCTGGCGCGCACCGGCATGTCCCCCGCGCGTTTGGGAAAACAGGCGCTGGGCGATCCGTCCTTTGTTTCGCGGCTGAATTGCGGACGCACGCCAATACTGAGAACCGCCGACAGCGTCCTGGTATTTATGGGCGAAGCCCCGCTGGGCCCGGCGTTCCGGGCGGAGGTGGAAGCGTTCCTTTCGGTTACGGGGACGAAGGCGTATCTGCTCGGCGCGGACGCGGTCTCCGATCCTTCTTTTGTGCCGCGCCTGCGGCGGGGATCATCGCCCCGGCTCGACAAGGCGCAGCAGGTGCGCGACTGGATGGCCACCCATTGCCGCGAAGCCGACCGCCTGGCCGTGGATGTTTTGGTGGACAAATTGCTTGCCAAGTCCAAATCCCCCGCGCCACCCATGAACAGCGATGGGACCCCATCGCGGGAATTCAACACAAGGGTCCACGGGAACGGGGACAACAACACCAACCACAGAGGAGGAATCGCTCCCATGACCGGCAAAACCACAAAATATCTGGACACCCGCGAAGCCTCGCGTGTGCTGAAACTCTCCCATCGCACGCTGGACCGCTACCGGGTGACCGGGGAGGGTCCGGTGTTCCACAGGTTCGGCAACCGGATCCGTTACGCGCTTTCCGACCTCGAAGCCTGGGCCGAAGCGCGCCGGGTGCGCTCGACCTCGGACGACGGTTTGGCCGCCGGGAGGGCATCGCGATGACACGGCGGGGACCCAGACGGATCGCGCGGCGTTCGATCGCCCCGGACATCCTGTCGCTCATCACCCTGGTCCTGCTGATCGCCCTGTTCGCGCTGATCGGCGAGGCCGCGCTGGCTTCCACGGACACGACGTTTCAGGGACCGCTGGACACGGTGGAGGGGATTGTCGGGGGCACGGGCGGCCAGCTCGCCGCCTCCCTGGCGGTGGGCGCCGCCCTGGTGGGCTCGGTGCTGCGGTTCAACACCCAGCAGCTCATGGGCGCGGTGGGCGTCGGCATCGCCGCCGGCGCCGGGGTGGGCATTGTCACCGGCCTGGTCGGCACCGCGATCATCTGACCCAAGGCAAAAACACCAATAGAAGGAAGGAAAGTCCGTGAAAGATTCCGCGAAACACGTCATCCCCCGCCGTCTCGACGATCCCGAACGCTGGCTGTTCTGGACCATCGACGAGGCCGTGGTGCTTTTGGGACCCGCGCTTCTGGGCCTGGCCGCCAACGCCTTTGTGACGGGGCTGGTGATTGGCGTGGGGGGCTGGCTGGCGCTGCGCCGCATCAAGCGCGGCGGCGGGGCCCACGCCGTCCATTTCGCACTGTACTGGTTTTTGCCGGATTTCGCGCTGCGGCTGGCCGGAACGCCGCCGAGCCATATTCGGCTGTATGTGGGGTAGCGGGCGATGCGACGGGAATTGCGCGATACCCACGCCCGCAACCTGCGCGACGCGAGATTCGCGCTTTCCGTGCTGCTCGGCCTTTCGATCCTGTCCAATCTGGTCCTTTCGATCGGATTTGCGGACAACGAGACCACCACCGTGCTGGTGCCCGCCGTGGCGGGCCCGGTCTGGGAGGTGGGGGACGGATGGGCGGGCCAGCGTTATCTGGAGGACGCGGGCCGCACCGCGGCGGCCACCCTGCTGACGCTCACGCCGGAAAACGCGAATTACGCGCGCGCGGCGGCGGCGCGGCTAAGCCATGCCTCCGCCCGGGGCGCGATAGAGGCTTGGTTGGCGGCGGAGGCGGAGCGGATGTCCCGCCGCGACCTGGCCAGCGCCTTTTATCCCTCCAGTGTTATCGCGGACCCAAGCACCCTGGAGGTCGAGGTGCGGGGCGAACTGGCGACCTGGATGGGGCGGGAAGAGACCTCCCGCACCCAAAAGACCTACCGGCTGGCTTTTCGCATGGAAGGCGGAAGGCTGGGCCTGCTTCGTTTCGAGGACCTGGGAGAGTCGTCATGAGGGGGAGCCTTGCGGCGTGTGTCGCGCCGTTTCTATTGAGTATCGCGGCAACGGCCGCGTTGGCGGCGCCGGCACAGGCATCGACAGCGGCTGGAGTGTCGGACCAGCAACAATCATCAAAAGTGCTGGACGCGGCGGACCATGCCGAACTGCGGGCCGAAATCCAACAGGACGGACTGGTGCGCGTGGCGCTGCTGAGGGACCGCATCGCGCGGGTCGTCCACGGGCCCAACGCATCTTTTGGTGTGGAACACGACGCCGGCGCCGGGGACATCTTTCTCAGACGCTTACCGCAACCCCGGGAAGCCGTTGAATCTGTCGCACAAGTTGTCCCGGAAAAACTCTTCATCGGCTCCGAGCGCGGATTCACCTACGCGCTGAGCCTGACACCCGTCGCGGGCGGCGCCGAACAACTGCTGATCCGCAATCCAGACATCGACAATCCGGGAGAACCGCCCGCAACTATGGGCGGCGACGCCCATGTGTCCGAAATTGTGGACCTGGTCCGGGCGGTGGCGAACCGAACCCCCCTCCCGGGGTTTTTAGTCGAGCCGGGCGACCGGGAAGCGATCTTGCCGCCCGGCGCCACCCTGCTCGAATCCTGGCGCGATCCGCGCGGGGAAGTTCTGGTGCTGGCGCTGGCATTCGATGCGGAAAAGGCTTCGGGCGGTCATATCCAAGCCAGCGCAGCGGATCTGGCGGCGCGGTTTGGCCCCGGCGTGCTGGCCGCGTGGATCGATGAAGCCGACGCACCGGGCCCCCGTCTTGCCGTGATCGTGAGCCGGAAGCCAGAAGAACAAGCGATGCGCGAAGGAGAAGATCATGTGGGGCGCTAACTCGAACCCGTCCGCCGCCGGGAACGCCCAACACGCCGATGGCGGCGCGGCGCGGGTGCGCAACCGGCAGGTTCTGCTGTTTTGCGCATTGGCCGCCGCGGTCCTTGTGGCGCTGGCCTTCTGGATGTCCGGCTCCGGCGGCGGCGCGCCCGCCCCGGTGGCGCGGATGTCCGCGGAAATCGCCGGACCCGGCACCGCCGAGGAAAGCTGGATCCAGCGTTCGGAAACCCGTCTCGGGGTGCTGGAGGGCGAGTTGCGGGAAGCCGGGCGGAGAAACGACGAACTGGCGGAACTGAACCGGCGATTGCGCGAGGAGATGGACGCCAATCTCGAGGACGCCAGACAGGTCATCGACCGGCTGTCCCTGGTGATCGGGCAATCCGGGGATACCGCTCCGCCATCGGTTTCACCGCGGATCGGGACACCCCCGCATACCGGCGGCAATCCTTTCCTTTTTGAAGACAACGGATTCACGCCGCCGGTTTCCGCGGGCCAGCCCGCCGCGCCAGGCGCCACCGGCGAATCCACCGATGCGCCAGCGTCCGCGCCCTCGCTGATCCGGCGTTTTCCGCTGGACGAGGCGGCTTTTGCCGAACCGGAGGAGTCGGACTCAAAACCCCTGTCCCTGTGGCTGCCGGCGGGCAGCCACGCCGCCGCCGTGGTGATCGCCGGCGTGGACGCTTCCGCCGGGGTGGTGTCCCAGGGCGATCCGCGCCCGGTGCTGCTGCGCGTCACCGGCCCTGCCTGGACCGCCGCGGAAGACGGCATGGCCCAATCGGTCGATCTCGCGGGCTGCACGATAACCGGCGCCGCCCATGGCGAGCTGTCCTCGGAAAAAGTCTATGTGCGCCTGCAAACGCTCACCTGCGCGGGACCGGAACCCGGGACGGTGGTGGAAACCGCCGTGGCGGGTTTTGTGGCGGGCATGGGCAAAACCGGCGTGCGCGGTCCGGTGGTCAGCCGCGAGGGCGCCCTGGTGGAGCGGGCGTTTCTGGCCGGACTGGTTTCCGGCGCGGGCCAGGGGGTGTCGGCCGCGTTTTCGCCAACGGCCATCGCCGCGGGGGGCAACCGCGCCGCGGTGGCCAACACCGGGATGGCGGACATTGGCCGCGCCGGCATTGGCGCGGGGGCGGGTTCGGCGGGCAGCCGGGTGTCCGACTACCTGATCCGCCGGGCCGAGCAGTACCAGCCGGTCATCCAGTTGCGGGCGGGCACGGAAGTCACGGTGGTCTTTTTGGAGGGCACGCGGCTCGACGGTCGTCCGGTTCCCAATCCTGTGCGGAGTGAACAATGAAAAGTGAATTCATCCAATCCACCCACATACCCGCTTTCCTCGGCCTGGGCCTTCTACTGGCCCTGGCAAGCTGCGGCGCCGGTCATGTCGGCGAGACCTGGCAGTGCCCGCTCGCCCAGGGCAGCCAATGCACCAGTATCGAGAGTGCGGATCCGGCGATCCGGCCAGCGGCGCAGCCAGCCGGGCTGGCGCCGCTCGTGCTGGATACCACAACGTTTGCCGGTGCGGGAGCAACCCGGCCGGCCGCTGATGCAACCGCGGTCGATGCGGCCCATGCGTCTGATGATGGCGGCCGGACCCATCCGGAACCGTGCCGTGCAAGTTGCAATCCAGCGAGTTGGCTCTGGCGCTGGCTGACTGGAGGGGAGCGCAGGCCACCAACAATCGCCGATGATGTCGTGGCTGGAGCCGCGCTTCCGACAGAAATTCCAGCGGATACGGACGCTGTTTCGCCAGGTGCCGCTGCCACCGCCGAATCTCCCGCGGTCGCCGACACCGATTCCGCGGCGGAATCCCAGTCTGAATTTATGCAGCACTCTCCGGTCTCCAACACCGCCGATGTCCGCGTCCCGGAAAAAATCGGCCGCGTCTGGATCGCCCCCTGGGTGGACGCTTCCGGCGTGTACCGCGAAGGCGCCTGGGTGCGGATCGTGCTCTCCCCCGCACGCTGGCGGAGGTCCCCGTGATGCTTTCCCGCCTGCTGGAATGGTTCGACGGCCCGGCCGGGCTCGAACCCTGGGCACCGCCCCAAACCCCGGCGGCGATGGCGGACCTGCTGCCCTGGCGAGCCTTCGACGAGGCCGGCGGCCTGTATGTCAACGCCGCCAGCATCGGCTTTGTGCTGGAAATCCCCCCGTTCGCCGGGATCGAGGCCGAAACCCTCGAAGCGCTTTCCGGCGCTCTGGCCGACGCCGCGCCCGCGAACTGCGCCGTTCAGGTCATTCACTGGGCGAGCCCCCGGTTCGGGGCGGCGCTGGCGGAATGGTCGCAAAACCGCCAACGGGCCGGGGAGGCCCAGGCGGCCATGGCGGAGTCGCGGGTGGGGATGCTGAAACACGCGGGGTGGCGGCCGCTGCACGAAGGCGGCCCGCCCTTCACCCTGTCGGATTTCCGCGTGCTGATCTGCGCCACGCTGTCCGGCGGACCGGGACCCGCGAACGAAACCGCCCTTTCCGCCTTTCGCCGAGCGCTGGAGGGCACTTTGGCCTCGGTGGGCGCCGCGGCGCGGCGGATCGGGCCCGACGCGCTGCTGTCCCTGGCCGCCGAATGGACCGCGCCAAACACAAAAGGCGCGGAGGACGGCGGGCTGCTGCGCCCGCCCCGCCGCTGGTCGCCCCTGGACCCGATCCACCGGCAATGCGCCGCGCCGGGCCACGCGCTTTCGGTCACGCCAAAGGAACTGGTCTTTTATCATCCCGACGGCGAGGACGTCGCCGCGCGGGTGCTTTCGGTTTTGGCCTTTCCCGAGGTCTGGCCCGGCTGGCGCGGCAATGCCCTTTTGGGGGATTTTTTCCGCGGCTTCCTGCAACCCGGCTGTCCCGTCCTCACCTGCCTGACGATCTTCACCGGCGGCGGGGACGCCGAGGAGCGGGCGTTCCTGAAGGCCGCGCGGGCCACCCAACAGGCCGGGACCGGCATCGCGAAATATTTGCCCGGACTGCCCGAAAAGGCCAGGGACTGGCAAACCGTCACCACCCGCCTCAAGGAGGGCGAGCGCCTGGTCCGGGTTTTTTATGCCGTCTGCGCCTACGCCCCGAAAACCGCCATCGAGGAGGCCGAATCCGCCGTGCGGGCCATCTACCACGGCCAGGGCTGGCGCCTTGCCTCCGAGCGCTTTGCGCAACTGCCCGGCTGGCTCGCCTGCCTCCCCATGCTGCCCGCCGGGGGACTGGATGCCGATTTCGAGCGGATGGGCCGTCTGAGAACCCTGCCCAGCGGGGCGGCGACGCACCTGGCCCCCATCCACGGCGAATGGCGCGGACAGGGGTTTTCAACCGAATCGCCCCCGGCGTTGCTGCTTCTGGGCCGCCGGGGCCAACCCGCCGGCTGGAGCCCGTTCGGCAACACCGCCGGCAATTTCAATGTCGCCGTCACCGGCAAATCCGGCTCCGGCAAGTCCGTTTTGATGCAGGAGCTGGTGGTGGGCGTCGTCGGCGCGGGCGGGGAGGCCGTGGTCATCGACGACGGCCGCTCCTTCCAGCACACCGCCGAGGCCCTCGATGGCGCTTTCATCGAATTCGGCCGGGACGCCGCCTGCCTGAATCCTTTTGGAATGATCGATGCGGCCGCGGCGGCGCGCGACGGCGACTATCGCGAGGAATGCTTTGCCATGCTGGCCGGTGTCGTCTCCCGGATGTGCCGCAGCAAGGGGGTGATCGACGACATCGAGGCGGCGTTGCTGAGCGAGGCCATTGCCGGGGCCTGGGATGCGGGCGGCAATGGGGCCGATCTCGGCGCTGTAAAGGGCCAACTGGAACAAAAGGGCGACCCGCGCGCCGCCGACATGGCCACCGCGCTGGGACCCTGGTGTCCGGGCGGGGCCATGGGGCGCTTGTTCGCCGGATCGAACGTGCCCGATCTCAAACGGGCCATTACGGTGTTTGAACTGGCGGAACTCAAGGGGCGGGGCGAGCTGCAGGCGGTGGTGTTGATGCTGGTGGTGTTTTTGGCCACCCAGCGGATGTACCACGGAAAACGCACCACACCCAAAACCATTGTCATCGACGAAGCCTGGGACCTGCTTTCCGGGGAGGGCAGCCGCGCCTTTCTGGAGGGCGCCGCCCGGCGCGCCCGAAAATACCGCGGCGCGCTGATCACCGGCACCCAGTCGGTGAACGATTTTTACGCCAACCCCGCCGCCCGGGCCGCCTGGGAGAACGCCGACTGGACGATCTTTCTGGCCCAGAAGGACGAGTCGGTGGAATTGCTGAAACAGGAAAAACGGATTCACTGCGATCCGGGGATGGAGCAGGCCCTGAAAAGCCTGGCCACGGTGGACGGGCAATTCGCCGAACTCGTGCTGCACGGTCCCGACGGCTGGCGCGTGGCGCGCCTGGCGCTGGATCCCTGGTCGGTGGCGCTGTTCTCGTCCCGGGGCCAGGCGTTCGCCGCGGTGGAACAACTGAAGGAGCGGGGGCTTTCCACGGTGGAGGCTATCAACCGCATCGTGAACGGGGACCCGGCGGGCCAAACAGACGACGAAGACACGTTTACCGCTTCCGGCGCCGCCAAGGGCGCTGGCGCATTGTCCGCCGCCACCCCAAATGAAGCCAGGCAAGAAACTGACAAGACAGGAGAACGCTTGTGACCAGACAAACGCGGGAAATGAAGCGCGGCGGGGATATCGCAAATACGCTCCGGTGGCCGCAAAGCGCCGAAGGACTGACCGCCGATGCGGTGGATTTTGTGGCCCTTTCCCATGTGCTGGCCAATACCTGTCGCTGGGGCGGCCGGACAGCCACTTACTACTCCCTCGCCCAGCACGCGGTGCTGGCGAGCCGCGCGGTGGAATCCCTGGCCGGTCCCCAAAACCGCCGCAGGCTGGCTTTGCTGGCCCTGCTCGAAGGTGCGAGAACGGCCTGGCTGGGGGATGTTGGCGCGGGTGGGGTCCTGTCCGCGCGCGCCATGGAGCGTGTCCGCCGCGACGGCGGCGCCATCGACCGGGCTGTGCGCGAGGCCGCAGGTCTCGACGGCGGTCCCACCGACGGGGAGGCGGAGTTGCTGCGGTTCGCGACGCACATGCTGGAGGCGGCTTTGCGGCGGGATTTCCCCAAAACCGATTTTGGCCAAAATCCCGCGGCGGCCTTTCCGCCGATGCGGGGGCGGATCCGCCCCCTGCAACCCGGCCGCGCCGCGCTGGCGTGGCAAAAGCGTTTTCGCGAACTCACCGTTCCGTCGCCGGAAGACGGCGAGCCGGGAACGGGCGAACCCGGACAACCGGAATTGCATCCGGTGAACCCCGCCGCAAACCAGGAGGAGCCGGAAGATGAACACGCGCCACCAGCAGCCTGAAACACCGAATGACCCCAATCCGCCGCCGCCCGATGGCGCCGGGGTGGATCTGCGCCCCTGGCTGGAAATCGGCGGCTGGCGCCTGCTCGCCTGCGCCGTGCTGCTCAGCGCGGGCATTTCGGCGGTGATCGCCGCGGGGTTTGCCGGGTCCGCCGCGGGCACCGCGCCGCGGATCGCCACCGTGCGCCTGGCGGAACTGGTCGCGGCGCGGGTGGATGCATCCGCGCGGCAGGAAGCCGACGTGGAGGACGCCGCCCAAGCGGCCCGCGACTGGGCCGCGGCGCTGGAAGAGGTGCTGGCCGATGTTGCGTCGCGCAACGGCCTCGTGATCCTGCCGGCGCAATCGGTGGCCGCCGGCGCGTTGGACCTCACCGGGGAGATCGAAGCTGAAATCGCCTGGAAACTCGAGGGGGAGCATTTGACGCCATGAAGGGGGAGTTTTCCTTTCGCGACCACCGTGGCACCCGCCGCGGCTGGATCATCCTTGGCATCGCCCTTGTGGCCCTGCTGATTTGGCTGTTCGCCCTCTCCAGGCTCCATGTGAACGCGAGCTGGTCCGACGCCGCCTGGGGGTATTGGCTGCCGCCGCTTCCGGGGGAGCCCGTCCTTGGCGATGAGGTGCTTTTCCGGCCACCCGAATCCGCAGGCTCGCCGGTGCCGTATCTCAAATCCATCCGGGGCCTGCCGGGCGACCGGGTTTCCGTCGATCCCGACCGCACCGTGCGGATCAACGGCATCGCCGTCGGCAAGGCCAAAACCCACGCCCGGAATGGCAGGCCGCTGGACGCGATCCAAAACGGCGTCATCCCGCCAAAACACTTTTTTGTGTTTGCCGACCACCCGGACAGCCATGACAGCCGCTATGCGGAAATCGGCCTCATCGCGCGCGAGGACCTGTTGGGACGCGCCGTGACCCTGCCGGACATTCCCTGGCTGGGGCTGGAAGGTCCGTGGGTGGGGCCGGATGCGGTTCGGGTGGGTTCCGAAGCCGCCCTGGAAGCGGTTTCGGAAGCGGTTTCGGAAGCGGTAATGGAACCAGACCCGAATCCGGCCACCGCTCCTTCCCCCGATATCGAGGCGAGGCCATGAAAACGCGCTGGCATTCAAAAAGAACCAAAATACCCAAAATCGGGGTCGCGCTGGGATTGCTGCTTGTGATAGCGGGCGCCGCGGCGAAGGATCTGGGCACGCGCGGCGCGTCCTGGCCGGTGACCGAATCGGACCTGCTCGAGGAGATCGCGGCGCGGCTTGAGGAAATGGACGCGTCCGGCGAACTGGCCCGGCTGCAAGACGAAGCGAGACGACAGGCCCGGCGCTCGCTGGAGGAACCCGCCCCGGTGGCGGGAATAGCTCCCGCCGTGGAGCGACGCACCCGCCGATTCGATCCTTCCATCACCGTGGCGAAAGACCTGGTGGGCCCCGATGGCCAAGTCATCGCCGCGGCCGGGACGCGGATCAATCCGCTGGACCATGCGCCGCCCGCCGGGGAATTGCTGTTCGTCGACGGCCGCCGCGAATCGGAAGTCGCCTGGGCGATGTCGCGGCTTCAGCCATCGGGCAGGTCACCGGCCAAAACCCAGGCCCCGAAGATCATCCTGCTCGCCGGTCGTCCGCTCGACCTCATGCGGCGCCACGGCCATCCCTTTTACTTCGACATGGGCGGAACCCTGGCCGCGCGCTTTGGCGTCCGGGCCACGCCCACGCTCGCGGTCCAAAACGGAAGTTTTCTGCGGCTCACCGAAATCCCGCTCCCGGACGATCCCCCGGAATGTCAATCCGTGGCGGTGCCCAAGCCCGCACACATGACTTCATCGGCGCCCGGCGCCGCATCCGCCCACACGAAACCATCAACCAACCGGAGGCAACCGCCATGCTGAATGTCAACCGCGCCACCCTGCTCGGCCACGCCGGACGCGACCCCGAACTGGTCGCGCTCAAAAACAACGCCCGCGCCGCGGTCTTTTCCATCGCCACCACCGAGCGCTGGCGGGACAAGGAGGTTGACGCCTCCCAGCCCAGTCCGCTGCGCGAGCGCACCGAATGGCACCGCATCGTCGTCTATGGCCCCGCCGTGGACATCGTGGAGCGGCGCGTGCGCAAGGGCCGTGCGGTGCTGGTGGAGGGCAGGCTTGCCACCCGGGAATACACCGACGGCAACGGCAACGCCCGCAATGTGACCGAAATCATCGTGGCCGGCCCAAAAGCCATGGTCAATGTGCTCGATGGCGGCGGTACGAAAGACAAGGATGGGGCCGCACAGTCATGAGCCGGTATTTCAAGCCATTTGCCCGCTTATTTGTTCTGCTGGCCTGCCTGTTTGGTTCGGCCCAGGCCGCCGCACAGTCCTGTTCCGGTCGGTTCGTCAATCCCATCACCGACGTCTGCTGGGAGTGCCTGTTTCCGATTTCCATCGGCCCGGTGAGCATCACCGCCGCCAGCGGCGCCCCGGACACCCCCAACCCGTCCTCCCCAATCTGCTTTTGCGGCTCGCCCATCCCCCGCGTCGGTCTTTCGCTCGGGGTCTGGGAGCCGGCCCGGCTGGTGGATGTTTCCCGCGAACCCTGGTGCTTTCCGAACCTGGGCGGGTTGAGCCTGAATCCGGGCGTGCCCGCCGCCCAGGGCCGCACCGCCTCCTCCGGCGGCGACGGCGCGGGCGGCTCGGTCTGGCACGCGCATTATTACCGGTATCCCCTGCTCGACTGGATCGGCGCCCTGCTCGATCTCGGCTGTCTCGAAAGCGGCGGTTTCGACATCGCCTGGACCTCCGAGCTCGACCCCGCCTGGCTCGACGACGAACTCTCCTTCCTGCTCAATCCCGAAGCCGCGCTTTTTGCCAACCTCCCCGCCCAGGCCGCCTGCGCCGCCGATTGCGCCGCGGCCTCCACCGGCCTGCCCCTGGACCCGCTCTTCTGGTGCGCCGGCTGCCAGGGCGGCATGTACCCCCTCACGGGCAATGTCGCCGCCCATGTGGGCGGGGTGCAGGCCTCCCTGCTCGCGGCCCAGCGCCTGGTTTTCCGGCTCCACCGCCTCGGCCTGGCTTTTGGCACGTCCGGTCCCGCCGCGCTGTGCGCGACCTATCCCATGCCCATCATGCAAAAAAGCCAGTACCGCTGGCAGATGACCCTGCCGGTGCCGGCCACGACGCCCCTGACCGGCTGCAATCCCACCGGACGCTCTTCGGTGTTTTGGGAATCGCTGCGCGAGGTCCCCGTGGCGGGCGAGAGTTTTGGCTATCTGCTGTGGAGGAAACGCACATGCTGTCTGTTGTAGCAAGGCGCATGGGGCGACTTTCCGGGATTTTAGGAAAGTTCATGTCGATGGCGGCATGGAGCCTGTCCGCCGGTCTGGTCATGGCCGCCGATTCGCCCAATATACAGACGCAAGCCGCGGAACGGGCTGCGCAAAAGACCGCCTCCGCGGCGGAAGCCGCCGCGAGAGAACTAGCTGCGGAAATCCTGTCCGGGGCTGGCGCCAGCGATACGGGTCTGACGGACTGGGCGAACCGGGCGCTCGAGGAGGCACTGACCCGGGCCGGCCAGACCGCCGGGACCGCGGTGGATGGCGTCAACCCGGAAAGCTCGGCTGTCCCTTTGCCCGCCGAGCATGAAGCCGGTGAAGTGGTTGGCAGTCCGCGGGGCGGACCCGGCGCGGCCAAAGTGCTCGTGTTCCTGAGTCTGGCCGTCCCGAAACCGAGCTGGCGGCAGTGGGCCGGGGAGGCGGCCCGGGCGGGCGTGCCGCTGGTGTTGCGCGGTCCCTCGCGCGACGGCATGCGGGCCACGATGGCCGAGATCGGAGAACGTCTGGATGGCGCGAATACCGGGGTTGCCATTGATCCCAGACTGTTCCGGCTGTTCGACATTACCCGTGCCCCGGCGGTGGTCGTCCTGCCAAATGGCGTGCCCGCCTGCGCGAGCCGGGGCTGCGCCGACGACGCCCCGCCGCCGTTCGACCGGATCACCGGCAACATCGGCCTGGTCGCCGCGCTCGAGGCGGTCTCCCGCGAAGGCGCGGTGGGGCGCGAAGTGGCGCGGGCGTATCTGGAAGATCTCGGAGGTCGGCCATGAATCGTTTTTCACGCACAAAACAGGCAAAACCGGAAGCGGCGGGCAACTCTTTCTGGGTGCTTGTGAACCTCCTTTTCTGGCATGTGGTGCTGTTGGTCTGGACCGCGGTCTTGCTGACGGCCTGCCCAAAATTCCAGTCCCTGTTTTTCGCCGCAGCCGAGGCGGCGGGTCCGCAGCAGGATCCGCGCGCAGCCGCCCGGGCGATCGGCCAGGCTGGCGCAACGGCCGCCGGCGCCATCGCCCGGGACGCGACCCAGGCCAATGCGGTGCCGGGTTATGTCGGCGCCAACCTGCCGGAACGGAATTTAACCGACGCGACGATAGAGAACGCGGCGCAAGCCCGGATAGCGCATGCGAACGATCCGGGCGGTTCCGCTGGACGCGACGTGATTGCGGGAAACGCCGCCCGCCCCGCGCCCCCGAATCTGGCCAATGACGCCGGCATCGCCCGCGCGGCCGCGATTCAGGCCGCTCCGCATGATCCCGCCCACAAGACCGGTGGTCTGGCCTCCGGCGCCGCCGCCGATTGTTCCGCCGATGTCGCTGGCGCCTACCAGGGTGGAACCTGCGGCGGGGTGTCCTGGTGCGTGGGCGCCGACTGTGGAGGCGCGGGCGCGCAGGCCAACACCGGATTTGTGCGCTCGGTCGCCTCGCTGAATATGGTGCTGGAAATGGGCGGCGACGAGTTCGACCGTCAGAACATGGCGTTTTTCCCCGGAACGCGACAGGCCTGTCAAGTGCGCCTTGGGGGCCTGGCCAACTGCTGCGACGACGATGGGCTTTTGGTCGATCTGTACCACTGCCCGGCCCACGAGCTCGCCATCGCACGCGAACGCGACGCGGGCCGCACGGTGTATCTGGGGGAGCGCTGCGTGCAGCGCATTCTGAACGCCTGCCTGAAGCGCGAGCGTGGCTGGTGCGTGTTCGGCTCCAAACTCGGCCGGATGCTGCACGAACAGGCCCGCCCCCGGCTCGGGATCGACTGGAGCAGTTGCCGCGGTTTTCTGGTGGCCGAGATCGAGCGGATCGATTTCGACCGGCTCGATCTTTCGGATTTTTTCCGCGAACTGGCCGACCCCGCCCGGGAACCCGGCGTCACCCTGCCGGAGTGGGAAACGGTCGAAAACGACATGCGGAACCGTGTGCGGAATCTGGCGGGAGGCAATCCATGAAAACGCGGCGCGCGGTTTGTGGTCTGTGCGCGGCGCTCGCCTCGGCCGCGATGTTCACACGGTACGCCAGCGCGGAAACCGATGGCCACGAGTGGCGCGCCTGGTGTGGACCGGAGGGAAATGAAACCTCCCTCGGCTGGCATTTTTACTGCGACCCGCCGCCCGAAACCGATGCGCCCGACCCGGCTGCCTCCCAACCCGCGCCTGTGGAGTGGGCGGACCCGCAGGCCCGGGTGGCCGCATTGCAGCAGGAACTCGAAAAAAGCCGGGCGGCCGCGGTGCTCGACCCCACGCCGGAAAACGTTGCCGCGTATCTCGAACTGCAACAGGCCGCGCTGGCGCGGGCCGCGGCCTTTTCGGACGCCTTTCGCCGCGTGGTGTGGACCACGCCGGAACTCGACTACACCCTGACCCGCCCGGTGGGGGCATTGGCCAAACAGCTCTGGTCCGACGCAAGGCGCGAGGACCGGGACGCCGCCCTGGCCGCCCTCGGCGAACGTTTTGGCCTCATCTACATCGGCCACCGCGCCTGCATGGGATGCCAGATTTTCGGCCCCCTGCTGCGGGCGTTCGCCACCCGCCACGGCTTTGACGTATTGGCCGTCTCCCTCGACGGCGGCCCCCTCGAAGGCTGGCCCGAAGCGGTGTCCGACAACGGTCGCGCGGCCCGGATGGGTTTTGACGGGGTATCCCTTCCCGCGATCGCGCTTTTTGACACCGCCACCGGAGAGGTGCAACCGGTCGGCTTTGGCGTGCTCGCCGAAGACCAGCTTGCCGAGCGCATCTTTGTGCTCACCCAGACGGAGACGGGAAATGACTATTAGACCTGCCATGAATGGCATGTTGATGGGCGCCGCGTTTTGCGCCTCAACACTGTTGATGCCCGCCCGCGCGGACGTCCTCACCGAAATGGAATCTTTTTGGCAGGGCGCCGCCGTCAACGTCACCGCCCCCACCGCGTTCCAGGGCCAGGCCTCCGGCCACTGGACCCTCGGCAACCTCTACTTTCGCGCCCCGGTGCGCTCCGAACCCATCGCCACCGTCAGCCTGCCCTCGTTCCGCGCCGGCTGCGGCGGCATCGACGCCTTCGCCGGCGCCTTTTCCTTCATCGACTCCGACCAGCTCGTCGCTTTCGGCCGCGCCGTCGCCCAGAACGCCACCGGTTTTGCCTTCGAACTCGCCCTGGAAACCATCTCCCCGGTTATCGCCGAAACCATGTCAAAACTGCGGGCGCTGTCCACCTGGGTCAACAACCAGAACCTGAACTCCTGCGAAACCGCCCAGGCCCTGGTGGGCGCCGCCTGGTCCCGCAACGACCGCGCCGGCGAAGCCGTCTGCGCCGCCATCGGAACCTCCCAGGGCATCTTTTCGGACTACGCCGCCGCGCGCCACGGCTGCGGCGCGGGCGGGAACCGCAACTCGACCCTGGCCGCCGCAACCGGTCCCATGGCCGACCAGTCGCCGGTCAACGTCAATCTCGCCTGGCGCGCCCTGCGGACCTCGCCCTTCCTGTCCGCCGACAACGAACTGGCGGAGTTCGCGATGTCGATCTCCGGCACGGTGATCGTCACCGCGCCCACCAGCGACGCCGACCCCTCCGGCCCCACGGTTTCCATCCTGCAACCCCTGGCGCTGGACCGGCGGATCACCGAAACCCTGATGGAGGGCGGCGGGGATTTTCCCCTCTACCGCTGCGACACCCCCACCGCCTGCCTCAACCCCACCCTGGGCCGGGTTGCGATACCCGCCGACCGGGGTTTCCGGGTCCGGGTGGCGGACCTGCTGACCCAACTGGCCGAGTCGGTCCGCAACGACACCGCCCCGCCGCCCGCGGCGCTGGGACTGGTCAACCTGACCTCCATCCCCGTCTACCGCGTGATCAACGCCGCCGCCGCTTACCGGGGCGCGGTCATCGACGCCGAAATCAACGCCCTGGCCGAAGCCGTCGCCCTGGACCTGCTCGCGGTGTGGATTTCCGACCTGCACCGGACGGTGGAGGAACGCGCGGGAAGCCTGGACATCGCCGATGGGGCGCAACTGGAGCAATGGCGCGAGGGGCTGCGAAACAACCGCGCCGCGCTGGCGGCCCGCCGCAACACGGGTCTCGCCCGATTCGACACCGCGCTGGCGGTGGTCGAAAGGTTGCGCCTGATCGAAACCGAACTCGCCGGCGCCCTGTCGGCCGATCTGCGCGCCGCGCTGGCTTTCGCCCGCGGCGGCGGGTCGCGCTAGGGCGCTGGCGGGACCAATGCCGGAAAAGATCGACAAAGAAAGGAACGGAAAGCGCACGGGAGAAGAAGTGGAAGGGAGGGGTTGCGGATAGGGGGGAGACGGAAATTGCCGACGGGAGGCACGGATGGCGGGACACCCAAAAAGACGCCCGAAGGCACCAGCCATCGCCGATTCATCCCAAATTCAACAACCGGTAACCGGACCGCAAAGAGATGTTCGAGATCTTCACACTGGGCGGCGGCGTCTACCTCGTCGACCTGCTGAACGCCGTCGCGGCAATCACCGGCGGCGGGGCCTATATCACGCTTGCCCAGCTTGCCGGCATCGCCGGGCTCGGCTGGGTGCTGTTCCGGACGGCCTTCGGCGGCTCGTGGAAGGACAACGCGAAGTGGATCCTGCTCTTCGTCGCGGTGTGGGGCGCGATGATCGTGCCCAAGGCGACGGTGCGGGTGGTGGACCGGCTCGACCCGGCGCTCGCGCCCGCCGTGGTCGACAACGTGCCCATCGGCCTCGCGCTGTTCGCGTCGGTGACGAGCCAGGTGGGCGACGGGCTGACGCGCCTCACCGAGCAGGCGTTCACGCTGCCGAACGACCTCGCCTACCAGAGGCACGGGCTGATCTTCGGGGCCAGGCTCGCGGCCAAGGCGACGCGGCTCGAGATCACCGACGCGGTGTTCGCACGCAACGTCCGCAACTACGCCCGCCAGTGCGTGTTCCACGCGCTGCTGCTCGGCCACGTCACGGCCGACGACCTGAGGGAGTCGACCGATCTATGGTCCCTGGTCACCGCCAGCGGCACGCCGTCCGCCGGGGCCTCGCCCGCGCGCATGGTCGAGTTCGCGACGCGCGGCGCGGCGGGCGCCGGCGGCGCGACGACGATCGACCGCGCGATCGTCACCTGCCGCGACGCCGCGGGGCGTCTCAACGCGCAGTGGAACGCCGAGATCCAGCGCGCGGGCGCGGTGTTCGGGCGGCGCATCTTCCCCGGGGCGAGGACCGACGCGCTGGCGCGCGCGGAGCTGCTGGCGGCGCTGCCGGCCGCGCACGACTTCCTCATCGGCGCGTCGCGCTCGGCGGCGGAGATCATGCGCCAGCAGATGGTGCTGAACGCCGTCCACGACGCGGGCGAGCAGTGGGCGGCCGAGGCCGGCAACGCGGCGGCGCTCAGGGCGTACACCGAGGCAAGGGCGCAGGCGCAGACCGTCTCGGCCTACCGGGCCATCGGGCGCCAGGCCGAGACCTGGGTGCCGCTGCTGCGGATCGTCTTCGAGTGCCTCTATGTCGGGGCCTTCCCGATGGCGGTGCTGCTGATGCTGACGCCTGCGGGCGGGGCGATCTTCCGCTCCTACGTCACCGGGCTCGTCTGGCTGCAATCGTGGGGGCCGCTCTACGCGGTGCTGCACCGCATCTCGATGGGCGAGGCGGCGGAAAGGATGCAGGCCGCCGCGCTGATGCCCGGCGGCGATATCGGCATCTCGCTGGTGGCGCAGGCTGGCATCCGGGCCGTGGCGTCGGACGTGGCGGTGATGTCGGGATACCTCTCGATGTCGGTGCCGTTCCTCGCCGCCGCGCTCGCCTACGGGCTCTCCAAGGCGACGGTGCTCGCGACCTCGGTGCTGGCCGTGGGCCAGGACGCGGCGTCCTCGGCCGCGCACGAGGGCACGACGGGCAACCTGTCATTGGCCAACACCGGCTATGACACGCACCGCTTCGCGACGCTGGAGGGGCGCCAGGTCCGCACCTCGATGCATGTCGACACCGACCGCTATACCGGCTACGCGCCGGCCGGGGCGGGGTTCACCGTGACCGGCGACGGGACCGTGGTGGTGGATGCCGGTAGCGCCACCAGCCGCATCCCGGCCGCCGGGGTCAGGCTCTCGGAGTCGCTCGCGGCCAGCCACGAGACCCGCGCGGCCGAGGCGCGCTCGCTCGCCCGCAGCTGGGACGTGCAGGTCGGCATGGCCCGGAACGCCGCGGTCACCGACGCGACGGGGCTGGTGGAGCGCTACAGCCATGACGTCAGCACCGGGGAGGCGTTCGCGCGGGGCGTCACCGAGAGCGAAAGCGCACAGGTGCAGGCTCTCGAATCGCATTACGAGAAGCTCGCCGAGATCGGCGGCATCACCAAGAACCAGGCCGCGGTGCTGACCGGCGAGGCGAAGATCGGCGGCGGGCTGGACAAGATCGTCCAGCTCGGCGCGAGCGGGAGCGCGACCTGGCGCGGCGAGACCATCGAGAGCGACGCCTGGAACCGGATGCGGGAGTACGACCGCCAGCACGGGGTGACCGAGACCTGGGGCCGGGTGGCGGAGGCCTCGCGGCGCTACTCGGCGGCGACGGGGATGAGCGAGGCGGCCGCCCTGGAGGAGAGCCTCAACGCCAATCTCACCCGCATGCGCAGCTTCCAGGAGCGGGCCTCGCTGGCCCGCAGCGAGTCGGAGAGCCACCTGGAGCAGGCGGCGCTGGTGAGGAGCGACGCGCAGGCGGTCGAGCGCGATCTCGCCCAGCCCTTCTTCGACTGGCTCTCGGAGCGCGAGGGCGCGGACGGCAGGCCGATCGGCGCCGCTGGCGCCACCAACCTGATCTCGGTGCAGACGCCGGAGGACGCCGAGGCGCTCAGGGAGCACGCGGCGGCGTTCATCGCGGAGAGGTTCCCGGCGCCGGCCGGCCCCGATCCGGCCTCGGTCGGCGGCGTTGCGGAATACGAAAGCGCCGCGGGCGAGCTGCGCGGCGAATACGGCCGCAAGACCGCGGCGGCGTATGGCGGCTGGTCGGAAGGGGTGCGCGACCGGGCGTATGTCGCGGACGCGCCTGTTCCCGGCGAGGTCGAGGCGGCGGCGCTGGGCGAGCGGGTCGAGACGAAGACCGATCTCATCATGAAGGGCTCGGCGCGCGAGGCGCGGGAGACGGTGACGAAGGACGAGGCGGCGGAAGGCCGCGCCGGGGTCGCGGCGGAGACCGAGAAGCCGTTCGAGCACCACGCCACCGAGAACCTGCCGCTCGTCGGCGGGTGGCTCGCCGGAAAGCTGTTCGGCACCGCGCAAAACGCCGCGCCCGACGGAGTGGAGGCGAACAGGCCTCCCCCGGACGAGAAGGGCTGGGGGGACGCCTCGCCGTGATGCGGGTCCCGCCGTCAGTCCCGGCGCATCAGCCGTTCGTGCTCCTCCTGGATGCGCAGATAGGCATAGGAGCCGGTCCTGGTGCCCCAGTCGAAGGTGTCGCGGTCGCCGTCCGGAAGCCGGTAGCGGCGGAACGGCGACCAGTCGCGGTGCCGGAAGCCCTGCCACAGCGCGGCCGCGAGGCTGGCGAGCACGGTCCAGAGGACCGCCGCCAACCACAGCGGCCCGATCGCTTCCGCGCCGGCCCCGAGGGCGAGCGAGGCGGTGGTGTAGAGCGCGGCCACGGCAAATCCGCCGAGCACGAAGAGGCGTTCGCGCCAGGTGGACCGGCGCCGCGCGGGGGCCGGAGAGCCGGCGCTTCCACTGGATGTTCGCGTCATGTCCATGTGCCTCCATCATACCGGCGCGGGCGCGGATGGGAATCCCGGGCCCACTCCGGCCCGGTCCCGTTCGCCCCGCCTCCGCCGGCCTCCGCCTCCACGGGGCGTTGAACGCCAGACAAGGGAGAAATCGCCATGCGCGGCATCGGCGGCAGCACGCTCAGGGGCGGCCAGACCGTCTTCCACGCGATCCGCATGTGGGGGCAGCTGTTCAAGGCGGCCCTCATGCTGTCCGCCTTCATGACGGTGGCCGTCCCGGCCTGGAACCTGTGGGACAGCACCGACGGCGCCGAGTGGTACGCGGCCGGCATGGTGACGCTCGCCGAGGCGAAGCTCGCGCTCGGCTACGAGCCCGACTCGGGCCAGGAGATCGCGTTCCCGGACGGCACGCGCCGGGTGCTCACGATCCGCGACATCGCGGCCTCGGTCCCGGCCTGGCGGGCGCGCGAGCGGATCAGGCGGGAGATGTTCGCGAGCGCCTGGCTCGGCGCGAAGGCGGGGCTCGGCATCATCGCGCTGTTCCTCGCCGCGTTCTGGTGGCGCGGCGCGCAGCTCGGGCGGCGCAGGCGTCTCAGGGGCGCGGAGCTGGTCACGGCGGCCGAGCTGCGCCGCCGGCTGCGCCCGCCGCATCTGCGCGCGCTCGACCGGATGCCGGGCGGGCAGCGCATGCGGCCCTGGAGCATCGCCGGCATCCCGTATCCGGAGAGGACCGAGACCCAGCACACCATCGTCTCGGGCACCACCGGCTCGGGCAAGACGGTGCTGATCTCGGACCTGGTCGCCCAGATCCGCGCCCGCGGCGAGCGCTGCGTCGTCTACGACAAGATGGGGAGCTACACGGCAGCGTTCTTCGACGAGGACCGCGACGTGCTGCTCAATCCTCTGGACGCCAGGGCGCCGCGCTGGTCGCCCTTCCTGGAGGCCCGCAACCCGCGCGACTTCGACATGATGGCCGCCGCGCTCATCCCCCAGCAGAAGGACACCGTCGATCCGTTCTGGGTGACGGCGGCCCGCCAGCTCTTCTCCAACGGCGCCGGGGTGCTGCGCCAGAAGGGGGTGAAGGACAACAAGGTCCTGGTCGACCACCTGCTGAAGACCGACCTGACGGCGCTCGCCGAGGCCATGGAGGGCACGGTGGCGCAGTCCATCGTCGATCCCGACAACCCCAAGACCGCCCTCTCGGTGCGCGCCATGCTCACCGCGAACCTGGGCGCGCTCGAGTTCCTGCCCGACGAGGGGGAGCCGTTCTCGATCCGGGAGTGGATATCGGACGAGGACCGGGACGGGTTCCTGTTCCTCACCTCGCGCGGCGACCAGCACGCGTCCCTGCGCGGGCTCATCTCGACCTGGCTGGAGATCGCGGTGAACGCCATGCTGTCGCTCGCGCAGGGACCGGACAGGCGCATCTGGGTCATCCTCGACGAGCTCCCCACCCTGCACCAGGTGCCCTCGCTCCAGCCGGGGCTTGCCGAATCGCGCCAGTTCGGCGGCTGCTTCGTGCTCGGCGTCCAGGTCGCCTCGGCGCTGCGCGACCTCTACGGCAGGAACGGCGCGGAGACCATCTCGGGCCTCTGCGGCACGCGCGTCGTGCTCGCCGCGCCGGACCGGGACACGGCGCAGTGGTCGGCCGACAGCCTGGGCCGTGCCGAGGTCGAGGAGGTGTCGGAAGGCTACTCCTACGGCGCCAACACGATCCGCGACGGCGTGAGCCTGACGCCGCGCCGCGAGCTCCGGGCGCTGGCGCTGCCGTCGGAGATCATGCGGCTTGAGAACCTGCACGGCTATCTCAAGTTCCCCGGCCCCTTCCCGGTCGCCTCGATCCGCCTGAGATACACCGCCCGGCCGGCCAGGGCGGAACGGTTCGTGCCGCGCGTGGAGTACGGCGGCGCCATGAAATCCGGCGGCGGCGGTGTGCCCACTTCGCCGGCCGACGGCGGTCTCCCCCTTCCGGCGCCGGTGGGCGAAACCCCGGACGGCGGGACCGGACCGGCCGACCCCTGCGGGCCGTCCCTCCAGGGCGAGCTCGACCTGGAGGCGGCCGCCGGAGAGGCCGAGGGCGTCATGGCGGGCGGCGGTGCGGAGACGGGATCGGGCGGCGCATCCGACGACCGCGAGGCCGGAACGGGGACGGAGCCGCCGCGCGCCGCCGGGGCTGCTGCTGCCGGAGCGGCGGCGAAGCCCGCCGCCACCCGCCCCGACTGGGGCTGACATGCTCTCGATCGGGGCGCTCGCCTCGGCCGCCCAGGGCGCGTCCTACTACGAGCGCGACGGCTACTACGCGAAGGACGACCCCGAGCACCGTGCCGCCAGCGCCTGGGCCGGCAAGGGCGCGGAAGAGCTCGGCCTGAAGGGGCCGGTCGATCCCGACACCTTCCGCGCCGTGCTCGAAGGCCGGGTGCCGGACGGCTCGGACACGCGGCTGGGCCGCCGGGGCAAGGACGGGAGCATCGAGCACCGTCCCGGCCGGGACCTCACCTTCTCCGCCCCGAAATCCGTCTCCCTCGCCGCGCTGGTGGGCGGCGACCGCCGCATCGTCGAGGCCCACGACCGGGCCGTGGCGGCAACCCTCGGCTGGGTCGAGCGGAACGCCGCCCAGACCCGCATGAAGGACCCCGGCACGGGGAAGATTGCGCGGGCGGGCAACCAGAAGATCGTCGCCGCCACCTTCCGCCACGACACCTCGCGCAACCTCGATCCGCAGCTCCACACCCATGCGGTGCTGGCCAACATGGTGAAGGGCGAGGACGGCAAGTGGCGTTCGATGGCCAACGAGGGGCTCTACGAGCGGCAGAAGCTGATCGGCATGCTCTACCGCAACGAGCTCGCCGCCGGCCTCTCACGGCTCGGCTACGGCATCGAGAAGACCCATGCCGACGGGCGCTTCGAGATCGCCGGCGTGCCGCGCGGGGTCGTCGAGGCGTTCTCCTCGCGCCGCGCCGAGATCGAGGCGGCGATGCAAGAGCGCGGGCTCGGCGCGTCGGCCGACAATCCGCGCGTCGCCGAGCGCGCGGCGCTGATGACGCGGGCCGCGAAGCGCGACATCGACCGCGACGAGCTGCGCGGCGTGTGGACGAAACAGGCCGCCGATCTGGGCTTCGACGCGCCCGCGCTGGTTGCCGACGCGGCCGGGAAGGCCGCCGTGCCGGAACGGGAAGCGCCGGGCGCCGACGTCGTGCCGGAGCCCGGAACCGGACCGAACGGGGCGCGGCAGGCGGCGGCAACGCTCGCCCCTGGAGCGCAACGGGACGGGGGGAGAGAACGCCCCGGCGCCGCCCGGGCCGAAAGTGCCCTCGATGCCGGCGCGGAAGCGCCGCCGCCCTCGCCCGCGGCGGAGGCCGTGGCCTGGGCGATGGCGCATCTCTCGGAGCGCGAGGCGGTGTTCGGGCGCGCCGACCTGTACGCCGCCGCGCTGGCCCACGAGCCCGGCAGGATCGGCATCGGCGAGGTCGAGCGCGAGGTCGCCGGTCTGGAGAAGGCGGGCGACCTGCACGCCGTGGATATGCCGGGCGCGGAGGACTCGCTCAGCCTCGACCGGACGGTGGGCGAGGAGCGCGAGACGGTGGCGCTCATGCGCGCGGGCGAAGGCCGCGGCCGGGCGCCGATGCGGGGCTGGCAGGTCCAGGCGCACCTCAGCAGGGGGCCGCTCACCGCCGGGCAGAAGGACGCCGTCAAGCTCATCCTGTCGGCGAAGGACCGCACGGTCGGGGTTCAGGGCTATGCCGGGACGGGCAAGACCACCATGCTGAACCGCGCGCGGGCGCTCGCGGAGAAGAAGGGATACCGCATGGCGGGGCTCGCGCCGTCGGCCTCGGCGGTGCAGACGCTCGCCACCGAGGCCGGCATCGAGTCGGAGACCCTGCAGCGCTTCCTCGCCCGCAACGCCGGGGTCGCCGAAGGACGGCTGACGAAGAAGGGCGCGCGGGAGATGCGCGCGGCATACGCGAGGACGATCCTGGTGGTCGACGAGGGCTCGCTCGCCTCCACCGTGCAGGCGCGCGACCTGCTCCGGATCGCGAACGAGTTGCGCATCCCGCGCGTGGTGCTGGTGGGCGACGCGAAGCAGCTCGACGCGGTGGACGCCGGCAAGCCCTTCGCCCAGCTCCAGGCCGCCGGGATGCGGACCGCGGTGATGGACGAGATCATGCGCCAGCGCGATCCCGACCTGAAACAAGCGGTCGAGGCGAGCCTGAAGGGCGACGTCGAGCGCGCGTTCGAGAAGCTCGGGAACAACGTCGCGGAGGTCAAGCCGGACAACATCGCCGGTGCCGTCGCCGCGCGCTGGCTCGGGCTCGACGCGGAAGCGCGCGAGAACACCGGGGTGATGGCGCCCTCGCATGAGCTCCGCCGGGAGATCAACGGCCATATCCGCGAGCGCCTCGCCCGCGAGGGGCGCATCCACGGACCCGCCATGGAGTCCGAACGGCTGGTCTCGAAGGGCTACACGAACGCCGAGAAGGCGCTCGCCGGCAACTACGCGGCGGGCGATGTGGTGGCGTTCCACCGCCCGTACAGGCGCATCGGCGTGGAGAAGGGCGAGGAGCGCCGCGTCGCGGGCGTCGATCACAAGGCCCGCGAAGTGCTGCTCGACGACGGCAAGGGCGGCACGGTCGCCTGGAAGCCCGCCGCGATCGGCGGGCGCCGGGGCGGCAGCGAGGTCTACCGCCGCGAGGATATCGAGCTGCGCGCCGGCGACCGCATCCGCTGGACCCGAAACGACGCCGGGCTCGGGCTGGTCAACAGCCGCACCGCCGAGGTGCTTGCCGTCGGCAAGGACCGGGTGACGTTCCAACTGGAGGACGGGCGCAAGCTCGAACTCGGGCGGGACGATCCGCAGCTTCGCCATCTCGACCATGCCTGGGCCTCGACCGTGCACGCGTTCCAGGGCCGCACGGTGGACAACGTCATCGCCGCGATGGAGGCGAGGCACCCGCACCTCACCACGCTGAAGAGCTTCTACGTCGAGATCAGCCGCGCGCGCGACCGGGCGGAGCTCGTCACCGACGACGCGGCGGAGCTGAAGGCGCAGCTCCAGGCCGTCACCGGCGAGCGCATCGCGGCGCTCGAAGCGATCGGCGAGGCGGGCCGGGAGACGCAAGAGAAGGCCGCGCAACCGGACAAGGCCGCCGGCCGGGAGCCCGACCGCGGCCGCGAAACCGGCGCCGGGCGGGAACGGGACGGCCCCGTGTCGTCCCCGAAGGAGCGGGAGATGCCGGCGCCGGAGCGCGGGCGGGGCCGTGGCATGGACCTCGGCCTGTGACGATGCCGGCGCCTGCGCTCGCCCGGCCGGGCGCCGCGCATGCCGGAGAGACGTTTCCCGCCCCTGAGATCGCCGCCGGGCGCGACGGGGCAAGACCGTGACGAAAGCGAGGATCGACATGGATGCCGGCAAGCCCGAACCCGCGCCGGACGATACCGGCGCGGCGGAGAAGAGCGTCCCGCGCACGTTCCGGTTCCACGCGCTCGAGTGGGAGCGCATCGAGTCCTGCGCCGAAGCGCGCGGCATGACCGCCGCCGAGTTCGTCCGCTTCGCCGTGCGCGCGGCGATGGAGGGCGGGGCCGCGGCGTCCGGCGCGGCCGACCGGCTGGCCCCGCTGGTCGAGCGCACCTTCCGCTACAGCTACATGGTCGCGACGAAGATGCGCGATGACATGCTTGCGCAGGGCCGGGACGAGGAGATCGAGGCGCTGGTGCGCGCCGCCCGCGCCCTGCAGGACGAGCTGACGGGCGCCTCCGGCGACTGAAGACTCCCGAACGGCGAAGGCGGGTTGGTTCGCCAGCCGGGAGGCGCGGCCGTCGAGGATGTCGGCGGCGGGGAGGCGGACGCCGAATGTCCCGCCCTGGTCGACGGCGCGCGGCGCGGAAGCGCCCGCACGAGCGGGGGCACGAGTGCATCGCGCGGTGCGCGAGGCGATGGAGCGCGGAGCGGGCGCGGCGAACGGCGGCAGGGTTCTCCTTCCCGCTCTCGGCCGCCGGCGGGCGACGACGCCGTAGCGGATGGCGGAGCGCGGCGCCCGACGTTTGCTGACCCGGCCAGATATTTATGTGGTTTTCGACACAGTGTTTACATAATAGACATCGAATAAATCGTCCTTCACACTCGCTTTTTGCACGGAGCTATGAATAATTACGTAGGGTAGCGGCGGACGCGACCCGGTGGAGCGGGCCGTGCCGTCGATCACACGGTCGCGTGCGGCATTGTCAGTTCGGGGAGGGTACCCACATGAAGAGCGCGACGAATCGAGACCCGGGCGGTATAATTGGCGCCGAGCGCCGAGCGCCGAGCGCCGAGCGCCGAGCGCCGAGCGCCGAGCGCGTCCTGCGTCCGTGACCCCCGCCCCCGGCTTCTCCTTCTTGCCGCACTGATTGTCGGCGCGCTCTGCGCGTTCCACGCGGCCCCCGCCGCCTCGCAGACCACCGTCTGGTCGGCTACGCTGACGGTGAGTGTGAGCGGGTTTTACGGAGGCTGCGACGACGCTGACCCTACCATGGACGACTGCTCCTCGGCGCTGACGGCCAATACCTTCGCGCATTCGGGAGCGACTTATACGATCAAGGGCCTCTATGTCGATATCATGGGCGAATTGACCGTCGTGTTTGACGTTGTTCCGCCGACCCTTTGGGATGTGCTGACATTGCGTTCGGGCAGCTCCCGGTTTGCTTTTTCGGGTGCTACGCGCGGTTCGGAGTCTGGCAATCCTTCTTTTGCTTTCAGCGGAGGCCCAACCTGGATCGACGGCCAGACGGTTTCGCTGTCGCTGACCGCTCCTGGTGGCGCGGGAGCTGTAGTCGCCGCACCGGTAAAGGTGCCGGGTCCGGTGACGGTGAACGGGGTGACGCTTGCCAAGTTCAAGGCGACGCCGGGCGACGGCCGGATCGAATTGCGGTGGAACAAGCTCAGCTACAAATTCTGCGGCTACGAAGTCGATTGGCGCGAGACGGACAGTTCGGAGGGGTGGCGGTCCTACGAGTACAGGACGATTGGGGGCACGAGGACCACCATCACCGGGCTGAAGCCGGGCACGAACTATTATGTGCGGTTGTATGTGAAGTCGGGCTACACGAACAGGCCGCGCGAGCTGGCCTTCGAGACGACGGTGACGACGACGGGCACGGCGCCGAATATGGCGCCACCACCGCCACCGGCACCCGCGCTGTCGTGGGCGCGGGTGAACGGCGCGGAGCTGGCGCTACGCTTCGACGCGGCACTCGACGAGTCGTCGGTGCCCACCGGGAGCGCGTTCGCGGTGAGCGTTGCGGGCAGCGCGCGCAACGTCTCGACAGTGGGGGTGAGCCAGGACATGGTGACGCTGACGCTGGCTTCGGCGGTGACGTCGGGCGAGGCGGTGACGGTGGGCTACACGCCGCCCTCGTCGGGCAAGCTGCGCCGCGCGGGCGCCGGCGACGTGGCGGCGTTCTCCGGGCAGTCGGCGACCAACGACACGCCCGCGGTGCAGCAGCAGCGGCAGTCGCCGCCGGAGACGGCGGAGCCGCCGCCGCCCGCGCCGCTGACGGCAAGCGTGTCGCAGTCGCCTTCGGAGCACCGGGGCAAGGGCCGGTTCGACGTGCGCGTGGCGTTCAGCGAGGCGGTCGCGGGCCGGGCGCGGGATGCGGCGGTGCAGGTGTCGGGCGGCACGCTCGTGCGTGCCTTGCGGGTGGACGGTCGCAAGGATCTGTGGGCATTCCGCATCCAGCCGTCCTCGCACCGGGCGGTGGCGGTGACGCTGGCGGCGACGTCGGACTGCGCGGCGTCGGGCGCGGTGTGCACCGCGGACGGGCGCAGGCTGGAGACGGCGCTGACCCACACTGTGCCGGGTCCGCTCGCGCTCTTCGTGGCGGACGCTCGGGCGCAGGAGGGCCCGGGCGTGACGATGGACTTCGCGGTGACGCTCTCGGGGGCGGCGTCGGCGCCGGTGACGGTGCGCTACGCGACGCGCGACGGCAGCGCGAAGAAGGGCCGTGACTACACCAAGGCCAAGGGCACGCTTAGCTTCGCCGCGGGCGAGACCGCGAAGACGGTGTCGGTGGCGGTGCTCGACGACGCGCACGACGAGGGCGCGGAGACGTTCCGTCTGGTGCTGACGAAGGCGCAGGGCGCGGCGATCGCCGACGGCGAGGCGGTGGGAACCATCGCGAACGCCGACCCGCTGCAGCAGGCGTGGCTGGCGCGGTTCGGCCGCGCGGCGGCGTCGGACGCCATCGCGGCGGTGACGGCGCGCTTCGAGACGCCTCGGGACGCGGGCTCGCACCTGACGGTCGCGGGCCAGCGCCTCGACCTCGCCGACCCGGAGGACGGCCGGGCGCTGGCGGCCGCGCTGACGGGACTCGCGCGGGCGTTCGGCGCGCGCGAGGTTCCGGCGAACGACGACGGCCCGTTCGCGCGCCACGGCCTGTCCGGGGGGTGGAACGACCCCGTCGGGGCGCCCGCGCAGCGGGTGACGCCGCGCGCGCTGCTGATGGGGACGTCGTTCCGGGCGGTGTTCGGGCAGGGCGCGGGCTCGCAGTTCACGAGTTGGGGCCAGGGCGCTTCGGTGTCGCAGTTCTCGGGTTCGACGCCGGGTCTCAGCCTGAGCGGCGAGTCGGCGACCGGGGCGCTGGGCATGGACTACGAGCGCGGCCGGCTGCTGACCGGGTTCGCGATGACGCACAGCCTGGGCGAGGGCACGGCGCACGGCGCGGGGCGGAGCTACGCGATGGGGAGCGCGGTCACGACCATGCTTCCCTATGCGCGGCTCAAGCTGTCCGAGCGCATCTCCGCGTGGGGCATGGCGGGGACGGGCTCCGGCGAGCTGAGGCTCGACCTCGACGGCGGCGGGTCGGAGCGCCACCGCTCGGACCTGTCGATGACACTGGCCGCGATGGGCGTGCGGGGCGAGCTGGTGACGCCTGCCGAGGCGGGCGGGTTCGCGCTGGCGCTCAAGGCGGACGCGTTCTGGGTGCGGACGGAGTCGGACTCGGTGTCGACGCCGGGCGTCGGGAACCTCGCGGCGGCGCGGGCCGATGCGAGCCGTATGCGGGCGGTGCTGGACGGCTCGCGGACGTTCGCGCTCGCGGGCGGCGCGGCGCTGACGCCGTCGGTGGAGCTCGGCGTGCGCCAGGACGGGGGCGACGCGGAGACCGGGACGGGCTTCGAGCTCGGCGCCGGTCTCGGCTACGCGGACCCGTCGCGGGGCCTCGACATGGCGCTCCGGGTGCACGGCCTTGCCGGGCACGCCGAGGACGGCTACTCCGAATGGGGCGTGTCGGGCTCGCTCAGGCTGGTGCCGGGCGGCTCGGGGCGCGGCCTGTCTGCGTCGCTCGCGCCCTCCTGGGGCGTGGACCCGGACGGCTCGGAGCGTCTGTGGGCGATGCAGGACGCGCACGCGCTGGCCGTGAACGGCGACGCGGCCCCGTCGAGCCGGCTCGATGCGGAGGTCGGCTACGGCATGGCGCTGTTCGGCGGCGGCTTCACGGGCACGCCCAATCTCGGGTTCGGTCTGTCGGACGCGGCGCGCGAGCTCCGCCTGGGCTGGCGGCTGAGCCCGGCGGGCGCGGACGGCGAGTTCTCGTTCCGCATCGACGCGGCGCGGCGCGACAGCGCCGGCGACACGCCGGAGCACCGCATCGGGTTCGGCATCGACGCGCGCTGGTGAGGGCGGGCGCCCACCGTCTCCACCGCTTCGACGAGATACCCGTCGACAAGGTGGGCGTCACTTGCCGCAGTGCGGCGGCGTCGGCCACGGAGTTGCATGGAACGGCGGCCCCTTCGCTCTCCGCGACATCGAGGAGCGGTGGATCCGGAAGCGGCAGGAAGCCGTGACGGCGCGGCGGTGGCGAGCCGACGGAGCGGCCTTCGGAAGGGGCGCGGTCGGGGTCGGGAACCGGCCCGGAATCGCCGGTCCCGCCCCGGCATGGGGTGGATCTAGCCCGGCCGGGCGCTTCGACGGCCCCGAAACCGTCGCCGCCCGGCGCCTCCCGGCCAAGTCTCCAGAGGTGGCGATTGCGGTTCGCAGACGCGATCTCGCGCCGGGAACCGGGCCGCGGAGGGGCTGCACTGGCCCGGACGGCAGGCCGGAATCGAAGCCGGAACCGTCGCGACGGCGGGCGTTCTCGGGGCGATTCGGAGCGCAGCGACCGGGAGTGGCGGATGTGTACATCCGCAATCCGCATGTATACGCCGGGCCGGGCGATGTACACATGGGCGAACACGCTCCGAACACATCGCATGGATTCAAGGGGTTAGGCCCCCCGCTCCCGAGCATCCCGATGTATACACTCGGTCCAGCAACCGCACGGTCCCGTTTGACCCGGAATTAGCCCGCAAGGACACGCCGCGCGCCCCCATGGCACGCCTGCATCAGCGATGCGTGGGGTGTGAGAACAAACCGCCGAAGGGCGTCCAAACGGCCCGAAATCCGAGGGAGAGCGATGGGGGAATCGACGCCGGCGAAGCCGGTGGAGGGGAGCCGCCACGGCGATTGAGTGGCGGGCGGAGCGGGCGGAGCCGCAGGCAGTCGTGCGCAGCACGCTGCCGGAGGCGGCGCCGGCGGTGTCCGCAGTCATGCGGACACGACTGCCCGGCGCGGTGCGGAGCGAAGTGCGGGAGCGCTCCGCAGGAGCGCGCGCACGAGCGAAGACACCGAGGCCCCGGGTCGTGCACGGCGCAGTGCCGGAGCCGGCACCGGCGACGCACGGAGTACAGCGGCGACGACGAGCGCGGCGCGTAGCGCCGGCGCGAGGAGAACCCGGCGGTCCGGCGGACGAGGCTGTCGAGCCTGGCGACGAGCGTGCCGGACCGGCAACGGCGGTGAGCGCAGCGAACCGCCGCGGCAAGCGGAGCGCGCAGTGAGCGGAGCGAACGGAGGCGCGAGGGATACCCGCCCGAAGGGCCGAGACCGCGCAGCGGGCTCGGCAGGGTAGCCCGGTCGCGAAGCGACGCGCCCAGACTCATCGAGCCGTCCGGCACAACGGTCAGCATCATCGGCACCAACGACTGCATCACCGTCTGCACCGTCGTCGTCAGCACCAACGGCAAGATCGTCATCACCGCGATCGACACCGGCATGGCCATCAACGCCGCCACGGTCATCGACGCGCGCCGCACATTGCCGGCGAGCGTAGCGAGGCGGCGGAGTAGCACGCGCCGGCGCTGCCGAAGCGGCGCCAACGCGATGCGGTGCGGGAGAAGAGCGGCGGAGCCGCCGCGGAGCGCGGCGCCGCAGGCGCCCGCGCGACGCGAAGGCGAGCCGCGCGGTGGCGCCGGAGGCTGCGACCAAAAGGGGGGAGCGGGCCGCGCCGGCGAACCGACGCGACCCGCTCTGGCGCTGCGGGTCAGGTTGCCCGCATGACCGGGATGCCGAGCTTCACGGCCTTGTCGACGAGGTTGTCGGTGATGCCGGAGCCGGGGAAGGCGATGACGCCCTTCGGAAGCAGGTTCAGCAGCTCGTCGTTGCGCCGGAACGGGGCGGCCCGTCCGTGGCGGTCCCAGTCGGGCTTGCACACCACCTGGTGCACCGCGTTGCGCTCGGCCCACTGCGCGGCGACCTTCTCGACGCCGGGGCCGCCGCCGTGCACCAGCACCATGTCGTCGTACTTCGCCCTGGTCTTGTCGAGGCGGTCGAAGACGGCGCCCGGGTCGCGGACCTCCTTGCCGCCGGCGATGGCGACCAGCGTGCCCTCGGGCAGGTGCGCCCGGGTCTCGCGGTCCTTCCTCGCCCGGATGAAGTCGCGCGCGTCGATGGCGGCGGAGGTCAGCGCGCCGGTCTGGCTGGTGTGGCTGCCGCGCCTCGGTCGCCAGACGTCGCCGGTCTCGGCGCGGTAGGCGATGGCGGCGGCGTCGCGCATCTTCTCGAACGCGTCGCGGCGGTCGCCGAGGTTCTGCGCCCGGTCGGTCACGAGCTCGAGCTCGCGGGACTTCACCTCGGTGCCGTCCTGCGCGCTCTGGAGGTCGCGGAGCTCGGGGCTGAGCCGGTCGACGGAGCGGTCGAGCCTGCGGACCTGGGCGTCGAAGGTGTTGACGAACCCCCACAGCAGGCTCTCGCGCTCGTCGGCGAGCTGGAAGCCGTCGGGGGCGACGCCTTCGGCGATGATGCGGAACGCCTCGCTCACGGCCTCCATCGCGTCGTCTTCGTCCCAGACCTCGCGGGGGTCGAACTCGCCGCGCTCAGGCGTCGCGCCGAAGAGGGCTGCGTTCTCGCAAATCACCGCGGTGGCGGACTGCGCTTCGGTCTCGATGGTGTCGATGTCGAACATGGTGTCGTCTCCTTCGCTGTGCGGGTGAATGGCCAAGAGCCTTGAACGCCGCGAGCTGCTCACGGCATCTGTCGGATTGGTTCACGCGCGCGCAGGGGAGCCACCGGGGCCGCAGGGCATGGCCCGATGTGGTGCGCGAGTGGTGCGGGCGCAGGGAGCGAAGCGAGCGAGCCACGGTCGCGCGCCGCATCGGGACTAGGCGCGCCAGCGCCGTTGCCCTGCGAGTCCCGGCCGGAGCGAAGCGGAGGACCCCGCCGCAGGCGGGGTTGGCGCACTGAGCACGTGTGGGACAATGCGACGGATGACGGGAGGAGCAAATGTTGAAAGTGCCCCGGTGCCCTCTTGCCAAGCGGAGCGCGGAGTGAGCGCAGCGAACGGAGGCGCGAGGGATACCCGCCCGAAGGGTCGAGACCGCGCAGCGGGCTCGGCAGGGTAGCCCGGTCGCGAAGCGACGCGCCCAACCTTCCCCCCGAATGCCGCAGCGCCCGCCGAACATTCGATGACGAAGGGAGACCACCGCCCTCATGCCGCATGGGTGCTGTAGAGGTCGTCGTCGGAGGAGGCGAGGACGGTCTGCCGCGGGATGGTGTCGCGCAGCACGATGATGTCGTTGCCCACCGCTTCGGGGATGGCCTCGTAGAACGCGGTCCAGGCGTCGTCCCTCTCCTTGTGGACGGAGAGCACGTCACCGGGGAGCATGTCGGTCTCCAGCGCGTAGAACACGGTGTCGTCGACCGCGACCACTTCGAACCGCAGCGGAATGTCCGGGTCGCTCTGCCACAGCGTCGCGCCGGTGCGGCGGTCGAGCACGACGGTCCTGAGCTCGGGGATTTCGCGGACGCGGCGCCGGGCCTCGTCCCAGGCGGCGCGCTTCTCCTCGATGCGCGACGGCGGGTCGAAGAGGTCAATCCAGTCCTCGTCGACGGTGCGGATGACGTAACGGGGGGCCATCGGCTCTCTCCTCGTTCCTGGTGGGCTCGCCCACTTCCCTGCTCTCCTCTTCCTCGCGCGAAGCGCAGCGGCGACGCGGGAAGGGGGGTGGAAGCGCAGCGCCGCGAAGCGGCAGCGCGCGAGCCCCCGCGCCGCCCCCGTCCGGTCGCGGGCGTCGCCCG
>JAJEAZ010000402.1 GCA_022824105.1 Alphaproteobacteria bacterium | reverse complement strand
CTACATCCTGCCGATTCACGGTCTCCAGCGTCTCGAGAAGATCATGGACGACTATGTCGGCGGCATCAGCTCGAACTATGTCACGAACGAACCGATGCTCACCCGCGGGCTGGAATTGCTGGACATGCTGAAGGAAGACCTCGGCAGTCTCGGAGCCGAAGACCTTCACCAGCTTCAGCGGGCGTGGGAGCTTCACCACCGGGTCCTGGCCTCGGAGTCGGTAACGCACCACACGATGTTCAGGACGGAAACGCGGTGGCCGGGATACTACTACCGGGCCGACCATCCGAAGCTGGACGACGCCGACTGGCACTGCTTCACCCTGTCCCGCTACGACCGGGAATCCGGGGAGTGGACCATGGAGAAGGCCCCCGTCCACCACATCATCGACTAGCTTCCGCTTCCCGCCCCGGTAACGTCCCGTGTCGACGCTGATCGCCCCGCACGGCAATGCCGTTCTGAAGCCCCTGCTGCTGCCCGAGGAGGAGCGGGGCGAAGCCTTGAAGAGGGCGCGCACCCTGAAAAGGCTGCCGCTCTCGAGTCGCGAGGTCTCGGACCTCTTCATGTTCGCCATGGGGGCTTACACGCCGCTTGAGGGGTTCATGGGCGCGGCCGACTGGCGCGGCGCCTGCCTTGAGATGCGCTTGGAGAACGGGCTCTTCTGGCCCCTGCCCATCACCCTTTCCTGCGGCGAGGACTTCACCGTCGCCACAGGCGACGAAGTGGCGCTGACGGACGAGGGAGGCGAGATCCTCGGCGTCCTCGCGGTCACCGAGAAATACGCCATCGACAAGACCCTGGAGTGCCGTGAGGTCTATCGCACCGCCGAGGAGGCCCATCCGGGCGTCGCCAAGGTGATGGCGCAGGGCCCCGTCAATCTGGCAGGCCCGGTTTCGGTCTTCTCCGAGGGGCATTTTCCCGAGACCTATCGCGGGCTCTACCTGCGCCCCGCCGAAACCCGGGCCCTGTTCGCCGAAAAAGGCTGGTCCACGGTCGCCGCCTTCCAGACGCGCAATCCCATGCACCGCAGCCACGAGTTTCTCGCCAAGGTCGCCATCGAGGTATGCGACGGGCTGCTCATCCACCAGGTCCTGGGCGCGCTCAAGGAGGGCGACATCCCGGCCGATGTCCGGGTCCGCGCCATCGACTGGCTGGTCGCCAACCACTTTGCGCAAGGCAAGGTGGTCCAGGCCGGCTACCCCATCGAGATGCGCTATGCCGGCCCCCGGGAGGCGCTGCTGCATGCGCTGTTCCGCCAGAATTTCGGCTGCTCGCACCTGGTGGTGGGGCGCGACCATGCCGGGCTCGGCAACTATTACGGACCGTATGACGCACACCGCATATTCGACGAGATCGGCGCCGACGGCCTCGCCATCCGGCCGCTGAAGATCGACGACACGTTCCATTGCTTCGACTGCGGGGGCATGGCGACCGGCAATGTGTGCTTCGCCGCCGACAGCGGGACAGCCCCGCTGAGCGAGGAGGAGCGCTATCGCGCGGTGGCGGCAGTGGCGACGGGCGCCGCCGCAGGCCGGGCCTGCGCGCAAGAGGACGACGGCAAGCTCCGCATCTCGGGCACCCGGCTGCGCGAAATGTTCGCGGGCGGCGAGCAGGTCCCGCCCGAATACAGCCGCGACGGGGTGGTCGCCATCCTCCAGGCCCATTACGACGGCGCCGCTTGATTTCGCGGCGGTTCCGGTCCATCTAGGCAGTGCTATCGGGCCGGAGGACGCAGCCGATGTTCATTCAGACGGAACAGACCCCCAATCCCGCAACGCTGAAGTTCATTCCCGGCGTGCAGGTGATGGCGCGCGGCACGGCCGATTTCCCGTCTCCGGAGGGCGCGGAACGCTCCCCGCTCGCCCAGACGCTCTTCGACGTGCCGGGGGTCAGGGCGGTGTTTTTCGGCAGCGATTTCGTTACCGTCAGCAAGGACGATGCGCGCGACTGGCAGACTCTGAAGCCGATGATCCTCGGCGCAATCATGGACCATTTCATGGCGGGCCGCCCGGTCATCCTGGCCAGTGACGAGAGCGACGCCGACGACGGCGCGGAGGACAGCGAGGTCGTCTCCCAGATCAAGGAGTTGCTGGAGACGCGCGTCCGCCCGGCGGTGGCGCAGGACGGCGGCGACATCGTCTTCCGCGCGTTCGAGGACGGCGTCGTCTATCTGAGCATGCAGGGCGCCTGCGCCGGCTGCCCGAGCTCGACGGCGACCCTCAAGATGGGCGTCGAAAACATGCTCCGCCACTACATCCCGGAAGTCGAAGCGGTCTATCCGGTCCCCTGAGGGTCCGCGGCGGGGACTGCCCGCCGGGTATCCCTGCGCACCCATGGTTGAAATCGCGCTCGATTGCGCGGCCAACGCCTGCTCTGTCGCCGTCGCGCGGAACGGCAAGCTCGTTGCGAGCCATTGGCGGCCCATGGCGCGCGGCCATGCCGAGGCGGCGCTGGTGATGGTGCAGCGCGCCATGGCCGACGCCGGGGCCGGGTTTCCGGAGATTTCGCGAATTACCGTCACGCGCGGGCCCGGCTCGTTCACCGGCATCCGCATCGCGTTGGCCGCGGCGCGCGGCCTCGCGCTCGTCACCGGAGCCGGGATTGCGGCGGTGCCGACTTTCGAGGCGCTGCGCCCCGACGAGTCCCCGGAAGGCCGGCTGTTCGCCGTGCTCGACACCAAGCGCGGCAGCCTTTACGCCGCCGATCTCTCCGGCCCAGGCGAGCCGTTCGTCACGACGGCGGAGGATCTGGTCGCCAACGCGCCATTCGCCGTCACCGGCGACGCGGCGGTGGAGTTGGCGGCGCTTGCGCCGGGCGCCGTGAGGGCGCTCGCGCCGACCCTTCCCGACGCAGCCCGGCTTCTGGGCAGACCGTTTCCACCCGGCCCGGCGTCACCGCTCTATCTCACCCGGCCGCACACCGGCCCGACCCGGCCATGATCGCGGCAGACCCGGCCCACGCGGAAGTTATCGCAGCGCTCCACCGCGCAGCCATGCCGGAGGACGCCTGGTCGGCGGATGCCTGGCGAAGCCTGCTTTCCGCCCCGGGCGCACGCGCGCGCATCGCAATGGACGGAACCGCGCCCGCCGGCTTCCTGCATCTGCGCCATGCCGGCGACGAGGCGGAAGTGGTGATGATCGCGACCCGCCCCTCCGCGCGGCGGCGGGGATTTGCGGCGGCGCTGCTCGAAGACGCGCTCGCCGCCCTTGACGGCGGAACGGCGCTCTTCCTCGAAGTGGCCGAACGCAATCATGCCGCCCGCGCGCTCTATGCGAGGTTCGGCTTCGCACCGGTCGGACGCCGGCCCGGATATTACCGCACCCCCTCAGGCCGGCAGGATGCGATTGTCATGCGTTTGCGGACAATCCGTCGTTCTTTCCCTGAGTAGGGACCGGATATCTACATTCTGTCCCACAGCAGCGTCGAGTGCATGGAAGACGCAGAAAGTAAATTATCGACGTCGCGTGACAGCATGGATCGATTCCTTCAGTCCATATAAGGTTGGGATGCGGGAGATAATGCGGAGGTCAAGATGGGACGGGGAGGCTATCTCGGAGGCTCCACTGTCGTGGGTCCTCGCTCCGGTTGGTTCAGTTTTGAAAAATCAAAGAAGTCACCAAAAATGGCAAGGGTCGCAGGGCAGGACCGGTTTGCCGCGATCCAGAAAGAGAAGCGTGAAGCTATCAAGGCCGCTAAGGCCGAGAGGGTAAAACGTGCGGCTGAGCGTCGTAGAGCTGCCAAGGCGGCGGAGGCAAAGCGTAAGGCTGAAAATGCTGCGCGTCGTCGCGAGGAACAAGCAGGAAAGAAGCAGCAGCGGAAGGACGAGATGGAGAAACGCAAAGGGATCATCGCAAAGGGATTGACAGGCGTCGCAGTTGTGAGAAGGAAAGCTCGCAGTTACAGGAAGACAGCATCCCCCAGCCCGGCTATCGCCGGGCACCCGCCGGCCGACAAAACGCCAGCGTCTCCCACGTCCGGCTGACGGAGCACACCGCCGGGCGGGATCAGCGCCGGTAGTCGTCCATGCCGGCGCGTTCGAGCTGGCGCAGCAGGGCCGGCCATTCCTTGCCGACCTCGATGAACCCGCCGGGGCCGTACATCGACTTGCCGGTCGCGATCGTCTTCTCCTGGGTCGCAGGCGAGATTTCGCGCAGGGCCCCGCCGCCGGACTGGGCGTCGATCTGGTGGCGGCAGGCGGTCTCGATCCGGTACATCCACACGAACGCCTCGCCCATCGTCTCGCCGACCGTCAGCAGGCCGTGGTTCCGCAGCATCAGGATGCGCCTGTCGCCCAGGTCGCGCACGATCCGCGGCCGCTCGCCCTTGTCGGTCGCCGTGCCCTCGAAATCGTGATAGCCGAGCCAGCCCATGACGGTCAGCGCCTTCTGGCTCGCCGGCAGCAGGCCATGGTCCTGCATCGCCACCGCGACGCCGTAACGCGAGTGGGTGTGCATGATGAAGTGCAAATGCGGCATGGCGGTGTGGATGGCGCCGTGGATGACGAACCCCGCAAGGTTGGCGCCATGTCCCGTCTCGCTCTGCACGGTGCCGTTCCGGTCCACCACGATCAGCGAGGAGGCCGTGATCTCCTCGAAGAACATGCCGAAGGGGTTCAGCAGGAAGGAATCCTCCGTGCCCGGCAGGCGGGCCGAAATGTGCGTGTTGTTGAGGTCCGTCCAGCCGTATAGAGCACAGAGCCGGTAGGCTGCGGCCAGGTCGCACCGC